>NZ_JANIGJ010000019.1:0-18709 GCF_024518735.1 Pseudoalteromonas agarivorans | reverse complement strand
TACTATGACAGGCTAGTGTAGAAAACATACCAATACACTTTTAAAAAATCTGGAATAATTCAAAAGCCAACTATACTTACCTTAAAGTTAGTTGGCTTTTTTATTTCAGAAAGGAGGAAAGTGTGGCTAAACTTATTCGCTCAGCTCTGGTAAAAATAAAAAAGTCAGAGACAGAGCTTGAAGATTTAGAGTCTCTACCAACTCTATATACTTCTGACGCGAGGTTCGTTCACTCTGTTAATGCTTGGTTCTATGATTTGGTAGCCTGCAAAAGACTGAAAGATCTGAACTCTTATTCTAGAGCACTTCTTTGTTACTGGTCATATTTAGAAGTTAACTCTCTGAATTGGGATGAGTTCCCACCAATAAAAAGGCTAAAGCCCACTTATAAGTTTAAATATCACTTATTGTCAGAAGTAAACAGTAGAAAAATTTCTCCCTCAACCGCTAACCTTTATTTAAAGCACGTTGTGCAATTCTATATATGGGCTATCGAAGAATCTGAGATCGAAATAAATGACGAAAAAACAGCTCCTTTTGTAATTGAGTTCATTAGCATCAAAAGAACTGATAAATTAGCTCATTTAAAACCTAAGTTCATAGTTCAAACTACTGACCTGAAAATACGTGTCCCAAAAAAGTCTGAGAGTGGTCTAAGTCCTTTAACGAGTGAGTCGCTATTAGCATTTTCTAATAAGCTCAAAAGCGAACCAATTGAATTTAAATTAATGTGTGCCCTTGCTCTTTTAAGCGGGCTTAGAAAATCTGAGGCCTGCTCGTTCACACAAGAAGCTTTAAATAGCGCTATACCAACTAGCAATTCCCACACTAGATATACTTTAACTTTAGGGCCATCTACAGGTGTAAATACCAAATATAACAAACAAAGAGAAATTGAAGTTCCTGCAACTCTATTCAACAAACTAAAAGATTATTCAATTAGCGAAAGGAGGCTAAAAAAGATCCAGAAATTAAAAATTCGTGGTGAATATGAACCACTTTTTATTAGCCAATACGGAAATCAAGCTCCCGTAGGAACTTTGAGTGCACGTTGGTCTGACTTCAGAAAAATTATCAAGTTCACACATAGCAACTTTCACTACTCGTTCCATGACTTGAGGAGTACGTACGCGACCTATCGACTTAACGATCTTCTTGATGCAGGGCTTGGTGTTGGTGAAGCTCTTGATTGCCTTATGCATTGGATGGGCCATGATCAAGAAAGCACTACAATGAAATATATAAGGTATTTACAGAAAAAGACTGCCCTTGAAAATAAATTCGGCTTGCTTGATCAAATAATGCATAACGCTATAGAGAGTGAAGGTTTCATCAATGAGTCCGAATAAATGGCAAGAAGAAATGTGCTTGAAGCTAAGAAGCGGCGCTAACACCACGCATTATTTAGATTTTAATAGAATACGCTTCAACGGCATTCCACCAACTAAAAGAATAAGAGACTTAAAAGGCATTGAGTTTGCCCATCGTGATGATTTAGCTAATGAGTTCCAAAAAGTACTCACAATGCTTCGCTTAGAAAAGTCGGATGCAACCATATCAAACTACTACTACAAATTTACTTATTACCTTAAGTGGTGTGACGCACTAAACATGCTCCCAATTGAGCAAAGCACAATACAAAAATTCTGTATGTATTGTTACGAGCGCTATCGATTAGGAGAGCTTAAAAGTAGCGCATATATAACTTTTACTAGCACTCTAAAAGTGATTTTTTCAAACTTAGAAATCAACAACGCCTCAGAAAAATGGCTAAATAACATTGTTATCATTCCAAACAATGACACTCAACCACATGAACCCTACACAAGCTCTGATTTGAAAAAGATGCTTCCTTTTCTTCGTTCACTCTTCAAACAAACGGCTAAACAATTTTTAGCTTCCCCAGAGAAATATATAGCCGCTTCGAAGAAAAGCTCTCCAATGTTCTTCGAATGGAAAGGTAAGACTCACAAAGTTTATCTTCCTGTAAATAAAATGATGATAGCCGCTACGTTTTTACTCGCTTATTACACTTATTCCAATACAACCCAAATTCTAAACCTTCGACGGCCAAAGTCTGCAGGGTATAAAAATGAAAATTGGTATGTAATGAGCGCCTTTAAAAGAAGAGCCTTCAAAGTAATAAACATTGAGATAGGTGAGCACCATATTGACATACCTAAATATTGCATAGATTTTTTTAATACTTTATTAGATGTATCAAAAGTAATTGATAACTCTGATGACGCTCCTTTAATTCAGGCTTGTTGGGAAAATAAGAGAGCACCTTTGAACAATGCGTTTTTACGTGATTTCAATAGTATTTTTATAAAAAAAAGCTTCCCGATGTATGACTCTACAGGCAAAGAGCTTAGATTTAGCGTTTCAAGATTCAGAGCAACAGGAAGCTTTATTTCTCAACTTAACAGCAATGAAATCGAAACGGCTCTATTGCTAAACAACACTCCCAGAACAGTCAAAAGTCACTACTCAGAGGGAAATAAGCTAGAAAATAACATAATGATGCAACAAGCATCTCTAATAAGAGCAGAGCAAGCCAAGAGTCTTTCTTCAATAGATAAAGCTAAGGAGAACCTCGATATCAAGGTTCTCAAATATGAAGAACTGCAAGAACAACTTTCACCACAAATTAAACAGTCTGCTCATGGTTCATATTGCGCCAACCCTTTTGGCGAACAATCAAAGAAGTTTAGTAAAAAAGTCAGTTCCTATGGTTTACACGAGTTAAAGTTAGCATGTGCTGATCTTCTTGGTTGCTTTGGATGCGATCATCAAGTAATTGTCCAATCGGTTGAAGATATATGGTGCCTATTGTCATTCAAAGAGTGTATTGAAGAATCATTGTACTTCCACCTAAATGCGAAACACTTTGATCAAAACTTTAGTAAGGTTTTAAATTATATCGATCAAAATATTCTCCCTAAAATTGCAAAAAAGATCATTGCTGACGCTGAAGTTAAATTAACTGAAGAAGGGCGACACCCTCTTTGGCTTACCCCTGACTCGCTACCAACGGTTAAATAATATGACCCCACTAATTGCTCTCCCAAAAGACATTCCTCAAAAACTACTGACACAGTTTGTAGATGTAATCGAACTACGTAACAAACATGACTGGAGGAAACTTAATCAGGTTGTAATTAGTAAAGACTTTATGGGCAAGGATAAAAGCTACTTCGGAGACCAAGTTTGGGATATGACTGCCTACGCAGCGAGGATTCAAATAAATAAAAAAAGTAAATTTGACTTTGGCTTTATAGAAAATTCTGAAGAGTTAACTCTAGAATTAAAACTTATTGTTTATGGCTGGATTTATCAAAAGAACAGCACAAGAAGTAGCCATATAAAAATACAAACTTTAGTAAATAGGCTTGCCGCGCTTAAAAAGGTTTATACTTTTTTACTTCAAAATAATCATAAATCAATTTCAGCCTTAAATGATAAAAGAACTTCACAATCACTAGATTCATACCTTATCAATAAAAAGTTAGCACAACGCACTTTAGAGCACGTTTATGCTGGTATAAACAGCATCTTCAGATTACAAAGTTGGCTACAGCTTGATTTGACTCTATCAACACTAAAACCATACGAACACGCTTTAAAATTAAGCACTAAAACACCCCAACAAACCCTTTCTATTCCAGAAAGAATAGCTGATGAGCTCTATGCTAAAGCGATAGAGTTAGTCGAGGTTTATTACCCGCATAGGCATACGCTCGCAGATATTGAGAATGATCTACAAGATAATTACCTCAGAGGGAAAGCCATTGTTGATTTTAAAATCAACAATGGTAGTTGGAAGTTTTTAAATGTACCCAAATCAGGTTACCCTATAGCTCACCGAAAAGCCCAGGAGGTTAATAAGGCTGCCCCTCAAAAGTGCTCAAGTATATTATCAAAATACACTTCAAAGACTCCTTTTCAGAGCATAAAAACTGCTACTAGTTGGAAAAAGTTATATGGCCGAATAACCACAGCTTGCTATATTTGCTGTGGTGCATTTTCAGGGATGAGAGACTCAGAGCTTAGTGTATTGAAACCAAACAGTTATTTCTGTGATGAAATAGGAGGGCATACATTTCATCTATTGCAATCTCGAACCTTTAAATTAGGTGAAAAAAATACAACGTGGGTTACAGCTCCAATTACCGAAAAAGCTGTCGAACTTATGAAAGAGTTCACAAAAAACTGGAGGAAGGAGCTTCTTGAGGCTAACTATGAAAAAGAAAGTAATTATTTATGGTTAAATAGAACCGCTCGCTCAAAGTTGCCTGTAGTCATAACAAAATGGCCTGACAGATTACAGCTTTTTTCTGACACATATGGCTCAACAATAACAAAAGAAGATCTAGTTGAAGCATTTCGATCTAATCCAAATGCACATGACAAGATTAAAGAAATATGTACCTTAGGTAAAAACTGGCCCCTCAAAACACACCAATTTAGGCGTTCATTGGCACTGTTCACAACAAGACATCGAATCGGTAATAGTTGCGCTCTTAAACAACAATATAAACAAACTTATCTGCAAATGGCTGATTGGTATAGTGTCGGTAGTATTAGTAACAGGCTACATGATTTAAGAATAGATAGTGACTTTCAACACCTTCTTGAAAAGACACAGTTAGAAGAAACCGCTAATAAATTTTTTGACATGATTAACAGTGACACTCCTTTATCCGGAACTCATGGCAAAGCAATCATGCAAATGCGCGAGGATCTTCCATACATTTACAGCTCCTGGGATGTAATTTACGATGCAGTCAAAAAAGGAACTTTAACATTGCATGGAACTATGCATAGCTACTGCAAGAATGGTTATGACTGCAATATGGATGGGGTCATAAACCCTGCCTTCTGTGTTGACTGCAAAAGCGGCGGCAGCATTATTGACGAAGCCCAAGCCAAAAACTGGCAACAAAAACATACTCGGCTCAGTTCGTACCTCAAAACCCAAATAGATTTATCTCCTTCTGTTTACGCCCATTGCATAACTCAAATCCGTGCGGCTGAGTCTGTAATGTCAGATTTCAACATTTCTTATGAACAATATAAGCACCCCATTGAGGTAACTCAGTATGACTAAGAGTGAAAACACCCTCATTAGATTAGAGGCAGCACTTGAGCGTATTTTGGCGGGAGAACCTAAGCGCATCCCCAAAAATAGGAAACTAAGCATAAGGGCTGTTGAAGAAGAAGCTAATCTTGGTAACGGAAGTTGTCACTACTACTCTGAATTCTCTTCCAAGGTAAGGATACTAAAAAGTAAACAAAAAAGCTCAAGCAGCCAGCAAGAAGCAGATACAGAGTATACTGATTCTTTAAGGTCTAAGGCCTCGAATGAAAAGAGAATAAAAGAAAAGTATCGTTCAGAAAATGTGGAACTAAAAAAGACAATTCAGCAACTAGCAGCGGAGCATCATCAATTTAATGAGTTAATACGCCGGCATAAGGCGCAGTCAAAACAACTCGAAATAGAGAATAAAGAGCTTAGCGTTGCTCTTGAAAATACTAGAGAAGAGTTGACGCAATTAAAGAGAGAACGCATTATCGAGTTCAATAAAAAATAAATGAGTATCTAGCCGCATGGAAGCAATCAATATTTTTAATGACTTGATAAAGCAGTCACCAAAAAATAAAAAACTCCTGGAGATCTTTTATGCCAATAAATTTGAAAAATACACACTAGTAACAACAGGTTTGTCTATAACCACGTTTTTTATACTTTACCTTTTTGATTCATCTAGAGAGTGGTCCCCGTTTGCGCTAATCACAGCTTTCATTCTCATTATTGCATACGCCTTTGGTCAATTTATATTTAACATCTCAAGCTTGAAAAACCCATCTAAAGACGTATTAGTTAGTATTGCTGAAAGCTTAGATCGACAAGTTTTACTTACTCAGCGATTAGGAACGTATTCATCATGGAATCTCCACCTTGCGAAAAGCCGAGTTGAATATGACATAGATAGGATATCAACTCGATTAGGGTTCCTAGTTGGAGCAATGGATAAATTAGGTCTAATTCCAGCTGCGTTTGGTTTATATTTAGTCTATGCCAAAACTTTTGGTGGGCCTCAGCTAGATAGTATTCCATATCCGATTTTAGGCTTTCTGGGTGGCTTATACTTGGGAGCTTTCTCAGCAGTAGCTATTATCAGCCGTTTTAAATATTTAAGAATGGTTTTGACTCATGCCATTGACTTAGCACAGCACAGAGAATCAGTACTTAAACAACCCTTAGCAAATGTACCTGATGCAGGCCGATTCGACACCCCACAATACAAAAACAATATTTGAGAAAATAATACGCCCCCATATATGAATAATGATGAGTTACAACGACTTGTATATGAAGCGTTTACTCGCTTTAATTATTTTTCAAATCAGCGAAAAGGAGTGTTTAAACTCCCCCCAGTATCAGTACATGACAATCTGCCCTTAAGGTTACCGAAGCTATTACCGTGATCCAAGCTCGCGAGGGGGAGAAATTAAAGATACTAAAAATAAAAAAATAACCAGTTAGCCTATTAATGAAAAAGCTAAATAGTTAATTTTTTTGCAAAAATAGAAGCGGCTTTAATTAAAATATCTCTCTCATCTGAGACTTGCTGAAGCCGCTGCTCTAACTTCTTCACAATAAACTTTTCTTTTGAATTCTTTTTTATTTCACTGTTTGCCTTTAACCACCTGTAAATTGTACTTTGCCCAATACCGTATTCACTAGAGACATCAGATACACGACGACCTTTAATGATGACTTTTTGTAATACCGATTTTTTAAATTCAGAAGAATAAGGTTTACTCACAGTATCCTCACATAGTCACTTAGGATTCCTAAGTATACATGATAGACTATAACTTAGAGAATCTAAGCATGGCTTTCTTTTTTCATGATTAACTTTTGGATTTTAATAACCCACTTCCCAAGCGCCTCAAAGAGGCGAGGCAGCGAGAAAGAATTTCTCAAAAAACACTGGGAATTAATATTGGCATGGACCCTAGCTCTGCGAGTGGTCGCATGAACCATTATGAAAAAGGCAGACATACTCCTGATCTTCAAACCTTAAAAAGAATTGCTAAAGAGCTCGATGTTCCACTGAATTATTTTTTCTGTGAAGATGAGACTACAGCAGAGCTAGTTATTGAGATAGCAAAATTAGATACAGAGAAGAAGTTTATATTAATTCAAGAGCTTAAAGGACTGCCTAAATAGCTACATTGTATCCATAAACAAGGAAGGTTAAATGCGATTTAATGAAAATGGACCTAATATTCCAGATGAACTTCTTGATAAATGTGACCGCGGCAAAGTAGTTTTATTTTGTGGGGCTGGTGTTTCTTTTAACTCTGGACTACCAAGCTTTATAGATCTAACAAAAGCTGTAATTGATTTTTTTTCTCCACCAGAAAGCTCCGAGGTTTACCAAGAATTCTTACCTTGGATCAGCGAAGGCTTTAATAAGTCACATTTAAAAACTCCATTAGATCAAGTTTTCCACTTGCTATACCAAGACTACGGACGTGACGAAGTTAATCAAATCGTTGCCAGGGTACTTTCCAAATCTAATTCTATTGATGATGTTGGCAAGGAGCATGGTATATTAAAACTCTTATCCAGTGGTCAAAGCGGTAAACCAAAAATAGTAACTACAAATTTTGACCTACTTTTTGAGCAGAACGAAGTCCTCTCTTATAGTGAACCTCCTTTTTTCCCTGATCTATCATCCGGCGCAAGTCTCGAAGCAATAACCTATTTGCATGGCAGGCTAAAAGATCCGTCTGAAAAACATCATCCTTATATTTTAAGTAGCGCAGATTTTGGAAGAGCATATTTATCCGAAGGTTGGGCAACTAAATTTATAATTCAATTATTAGAGGTATACACAGTAGTTTTAGTCGGCTATCAAGCTGAAGATCCTCAGGTGAAATATTTACTTCAGGGACTTAATCATGATGAAAAGTTTGACCGGACAAAAATTTACGCATTTGATAAAGGCGAGGCTGAAGACATCGAAGCCAAATGGCGTGATCGCGGTGTTACTGCAATAGCATATCCAGACCACCGAGATTTATGGGAAACACTTTCAATTTGGTCAGAGAAAGTCGATAAACCCAAACAATGGAAAAAGTATATATTAAATCTTGCATCCTCAAGCCCAAGAGAGTTAAAACCTTTCCAACGGGGCCAAGTTGCTAATTTTCTTACTACCTCAGCTGGGGCTAAATTATTTAGTACTGCAGAGCCCACACCTTTAGCTGAATGGTTATGTATACTTGATCCTCAAATAAGGATAGGAAAACCGAGTAAAAGTCACAACTTTAAGGATAGCGATGCCGAATCATTTGATCCATTTATTGAGTATGGACTAGACGATGATCCTTCGAGACCGGTGGATACAGAAAACTACAATTTGCCAATAATACCATATAAAAACTATTTATCATGGTTACCGTGTGACAACATTGCAACTGAAGATATTGACTTGCGCTCAAACACTAACTTGATATCACCTAGACTCTGGTATATCACAAATTGGATAATAAAGAGCTTAGACGACCCTATTATTGCATGGTGGGCCATTAGAAAAAGATCTTTGCATAACACTTTAAAAGAAAGAATCTTAGAGAAGCTTTATAGTACTAATACACTTAACCCTAACGCACGAAAAGTATTAAGCTATATAGCTAACAAGCAGTTTGAGGGTGGTGATTGGTTTAACCCGTCTTATAACTACTATAAATTTCAAGATCTAATAAAAAATGAAGGATGGAATTTCACAACCTTACGCTTTTATGAGACAAAGTTAGAGCCTTTCGTGGAATTTGAAAGCCCATATGGTATACATGCATCAAGACCCCCTTTAAAAGCATGGAGTGAAATACGTTTATCTGATATTTGTAATTTTGAAATAAAGTTCCCTTTAAGGCTTGAGCATAATATTGAGGTGCCAGACGCCTACTTGTATCGAGTTTTACAAGCTACTTTAACCCACTTACAATATGCTAACGATTTATCAAATGAGTTTGACCACAAGCATTTTTATAATACTCCTTCGTGTTATCCAGACCCTAATGAAGACACTTACAACTTAGAAGAGCACAGCTCATTTTATTTTTTTATTGAAAATTTCGAAAAATTAGTAAATAAATTTCCCTCACAAGCAAAAGCGCTTAGCTTTAATTTAAATTTAAACAACTCCTTATATTTTAATAAACTAAACTTTTATTCATATGGGTTTAACTCTATTTCCTCCGCTTCAGAAGCGGCAAACTATATATTATCAATTGATCAGGAATGTTTTTGGAGTCAAAACTATCAACTCGATTTACTTCGTTTATTAGAAAAAAGATGGAAAGATTTTTCTAATACAAATAAAGAAAAACTAGTTAAAAAAATCCTACAGGGCCCTAATAAACATAAGCATATATCAGATGAAGAATTTCAAACTTTCAAGAACATAGAAATATTTCGCTACATTAAATGGTTTGAACTCAGTCAATTGGTTCTGCCTGAAAAGTACAGAAAAAAAATCGACATGATCATATCCATGCATCAAGACTGGCAAGTTAAAGAACCGGCGGAATTGGTGCATAAAACATCTGTAAAAGTTCATGGAATTACAATTGATGAGGAAACTGATTTAATCATTAATGCTCCAATTAGTGAGGTAATTAAAAGATCAATACAAGTTTATGATAGAGGCTTTGAAGAATATACAGCTAGGAGGCCATTTGATGGCTTAATAAAACTTAGGCCTAAAAAAGCGTTATTAGCATTGTCGTATTTGAGTAAAAGAAAAGATAACCCAAAGTATTTCTGGTCGGTTTTATTAGATAATTGGCCGGATAGTGCAAGCAGAAAGACTAAAATCACATTACTAAATCGGCTTTATAAATTACCTAAAGAGATATTAATTGAGCTAAGTTATAACTTAAGTAATTGGCTTGATCGCCACGGTTCAATCTATTTAAAAGAGTTACCTAGCTTATGCTATAAATTTTTCGACTACTGTACATCAGTAATGTTAAGAGATGAGCAAAGCGCTTTGGACTCCAAAGATACTTCAATCAGTCACATTACATGGATTGAAGCTAGAGCTAGCTTAACAGGCGCTATTCTTAATACATATATCAGAGAAATTGACTCTTATCGTTTAGATAGAAATGCTGAAATACCAAGCATATTTAAAGACAAAATTGAACAATTTTTAATAAGTGAAGATACTGTTGGCGCTTACGCATCAGCAATACTTTCTTATCAAATAAGTTGGTTACATTATATAGACTCTTCTTGGGTTCAAAGCTTCCTTTTGCCATTACTAAATCTAGATAATAAGTTATCTGCTCCTGCTTGGAGTGGTGTAATTGCAAATAAATTACCATCTGTCGAGGTAAGCGTCCTATTGAAGCCAAAGATGATTCATCTGTTCCCCAGAATTTATGAATGGGCTTGGGATCAGAGACTCATAGAGGCCACATCACATAAAATAATTGAGCTTGCCTTACCTTCATATGAAGGTAAGGATAAAATAAACGCTTCAGATGCTAAAAATTGCTTTAGAAATATGAGAGAAAAAGAAAGAGCAACGGTAATTCGATATTTGAGTAAGGGCTTTACAAAAAACTCTGATGAATGTCTTAGAGACGTAACTACTATTATCGAGGATATTTGGCCTAGAGAGAGAAAATACAGAACTAAAGAACAAACAGCAGCATGGATTAGCTTATTAGAGAAGTCTGGTAGCTATTTTCCCACATTATTTTACTCTATAGAGTGGTGTTTAACACCATTGGAAGTTCAACATCATTGGTTACATTCATTTACACGCAATACTTCAGAATCAATTCCATTAGCTTATCAATTTCCCAATGAGGTTCTAAGCCTGTGTAATCTGATAATACCAAAAGAGACACGTTCATCCCTTTATCACTTAAAAGAAGTTCTAGATCTTATAGAGCAAGCAAACAATGATATTGTTAATGATCAGCAATTCATGAAACTAACTAAAATATGTGAAAATATTTAACTTACAATTAAGAGGTTAGAATGGATATAAACCTTTTGGTTCAGCTCATTACAATAATAACAGCGTTATTAGCTATTGGGCTTACCTATTGGACTATTAGAACACAACAAAAACACAATAAACTATCGGTTTCACCAAGGCTAAGTGACTGGCTTCATACGGACGATAGCTCCATTTGCTTCGATATAATCAATAAAGGGCTAGGTACTGCACAAGTTAGATCATTTGAGTTCATTGTTAATGATAAAAGCATCTCTTGGTCTGAACTTGATAGTGATATTCGTAATTATTTTAAAGCCGAGTTAGACACTAAGAATGTATATACATCAAGTTTATCTGCCACGAGCTACATAGCTCAAAATGAAAAAGTATGTATTCTTAAGTTACATTTTTTACCTGGAATGGATATGAGCTCTATCGAGAAGAGACTAACTACCAGATATAAACTAAAAATAGAATATGCCTCGTTATATGAGCAAGTATATTTTTACAGCTCCCCCCTTAAGAGTTAATAGTATTTAGGTATGTGTAATGATGAAAAATGAAGTGGAAAAAGAAATCTTTGAGCTGCAAATACAATTTACTGAGTTAATGCGTCTATTTGATGACAAAGAAATAAATTTGGATGTTATCTCAGTCAGATATTCCAAATTAAAACAACAAGTAAATGGTCGTGTAAACGATTTAGAAAAAGCTAGAAAGGATAGTCGGCTCAATGAATATGAAGGCTATTTCTTACTTCCATGCATGAAAAAGATAAGCCTCAGCTGTAATGCTAGAGTAGGTTCAAAAGATAAATCCGCACTAAGCTCATCTATATATGATGGTGAGGATTATTGCTCGTATTGGCTGACAGAAATAAAAAATAGTTAAATTACTTTTAGGTAAACAATAATGCCGAACCAAATAGAAATATCTATTGTTAGATCGCAACGACTTATATCTGCTGCAAAGACTTTGTTAGATTTAATCGAAGACGATGAGCTATTCTTGTGCGATAAGCGAGAGCCCTTTGTTTTACTCTGTGCTTTATCTATAGAAGCAATACTAAATGAAGCCCTAAGCGACTTAAAAAACTTATTGCAAGAGCAAGAGCTAGGCAAAAGTTTAATTAATGCCTTTGCTACTATGGGGTTACAAGCAAAACTTAATAGTTTATTTTATATTCTATCTAAGGGGCGCTATACAATAAATAAATCTTCAGACTGTTATTCATATTTGAGAAAAATAATAAAAGCTAGAAACATAAGTGCTCACCCAAAACCTGTTGAATTGGGTTCATTTGAAATTGACATGTACAAAAATACCGATGGTTTTGATTCTTTTTCGCTGCCAAAAGAAGTGTTTACTAAAGGGCTGTTGCAATCCGATATTTTTACGGCTCAAGAATTAAAAAACTGCTTATTAAATATCACTCTATTACAAAATACCCTCAAATATATAGTCAGAAAAGATCCGTTAGAAAACAGAGAACTTTTACTAGAGGTTAGCTAAGATACATCAATGTAATGTCTTTTAAAGCTACTTATATGTAGTAGCTTTGACAGACATTACGCTTTTTTGTACTTCATCTAAAAGGCTGCGATAACCTGACACTGGGAAAGTTAAATTTATTCCTGCTTTTTTGAGTAGGAGCCTAATTTTGTCCGATAACATTATTAACCGCCGTTTTGGTTCAAAATAACAAGCTTAATTTCAAGCTATCTTAATTACTCGTTTACAAAGGTAATTATTGGTGAAATTATCAGGGTATGTAATACACGCCGTTTTAGTGTGTATCAAACCACCGAAATGGTGTTCGATAAGCTGTTACACGTCATTTCAGATATACAGCAATGAGTTTCAAGGTAGTAATTAGGTTAGCTCTGCCAATGTCTATAAGGAAAGAGAATTGAAAATAAGTAAGGTGCATTTAGAAGGATTTAGAAATTTTTCCAATTCGAATATTAATTTTAACAAAAACACTTTAATTATTGGCGCCAACGATGTGGGAAAAAGCAATTTACTCCATGCATTAAGAATACTATTAGACAAAAGCTTATCTGAAGTGGATATCGAGCCAAGTGAGCTTGATTTTCATATTAATCCGACCGGTGTCAGCGACGAAATATCAATTACCGTTAAGTTTTCAGATATCACCGAAGACGCTGTTATCTCGGTTCTTAAGGGGAGCGTTAGTGAAAATAATGAAACCTTTTTACGATATACCGCAGTACATAGCAGCCTAAGTTATAAGCTATTTGTTGGTCCTTCAGTTGATGATCTACAAGAAGTCAACAGTCGTTTTTATCTAAAACACATGCACTTAAAATATATTGAGTCTCAACGTGATTTAGAGAGGTTCATCCGCAAGGAAAAGCGGCAGCTGTTAAAAATTGCTCAAGAATCACTTTCTGACGATGAGAAGCAAGAAGATGATGATTTACTTGGTGAAATCAGTAGTGACTTAGAAAACCTCAATGATAAAGTCTCTCAATTGGTTTATGTAGATAACGCAATGAATAACGTTAATGACGAACTAAAGAAGTTAGCTCATCATTATGCTAATTATGAGGTGCAACTTGACACGGGGGCAATTCAGGTAAATGACTTTATAGAAAAGCTACAGCTTGGTGCTAATACCAATGGCTCTAACGTGATGCTCGGTGGCGATGGGCGAAATAATCAAATACTGTTAGCTTTATGGAAAGCAAAAAGTGCACAAGAACATGATTTAGAAAACGAAGTTATCTTCTATGTTATCGAAGAACCAGAAGCACATTTGCACCCTCATCAACAGAGAAAGTTGGCAACTTATTTAATTGATGAGTTGCCCGGTCAAACGATTATTTCTTCCCACTCACCACAGATAACTGTGAATTTTTCGCCTGACTCTATCATACGGTTACTTCCCCAAAATTCATCAACAGTAGCTGCTAGTGAGGGATGCTCAGATTGTATTGAGTCAGGTTGGGAAGATATGAGTTACAGAATGAGTATTTTGCCAGCTGAAGCATTTTTCTCTGACGGTATATTCTTAGTCGAGGGGCCATCTGAAATGCTCTTTTATCAGTCACTATCTAAAGCCTTGAATATTGACCTTGATTTTGAAAACTTGTCAATCCTTTCCGTCGACGGTATTTCTTTCAAAGTATTCATATCTATACTCGATGCGCTTCAAATTCCATGGATAATGAGAACCGATAACGATGTTTCAAAAATATCAAGTAAAAATGAATGGCAGCATGCAGGCATTAATCGTTGTTTAAGTCTTATAGGAGAAGACCCATTCGATAGAGGTTATACCGAGTTTTCCCCTCAAGATACTGTGGACAATGGAGAGTGGCAAACAGCTTCGGATATGCTCAATGACCAAGGAATATTTTTATCTAAAGTTGATTTAGAAACTGATTTAGTTGAAGAACTATCTGATGAAATACAAACAGCGGTTGGAAAATCTGACGATGATTCCGCAATCAAGTACCTTCAAGGAAAAAAAGCACTAAGGATGAGAAATTTGCTTAAATCTATTTCAAGAGATCTTCATAAGCTGAATAGAGGTGAATTAGCAAAACCATTGCACAAACTAGTAGAGATGAGAAGGTCTTAGTAATGAGCACTTTTAATCCAACACTGCAGCAGCAGGCCGCGATTGACTGTGAAGATAGCATTGTCATTACAGCTTGTCCTGGTAGTGGAAAAACCACCGTGATAAAGGAAAAAATCCGAGGGATTACACCGAATCTATCTAGTCATAAAGGTGTAATTGCTATTACTTTTACGAAAAAAGCGAGTGAGGAGCTTAAGAAGCGCTGCAAAGAGAATGCTCACGACACAAAACTTAGCTTTTACGGCACAATAGATAGCTTTTGCTTGAAAGAATTGATATTGCCATTTTTAGGTCGAATATGGGATGGCAAACCGTCTGATTGTAAGATAGTTAAAAAACTAGACTCTCATCAGCAACTTTACTTATCCGGAGAATACAATTCACCGACTTGTGATGAACTTAGTTCTGATGCTGGTTTTAAAGCATTATACGATGCAGGTATATTGTGGATGAATAGTTTTGCTGCATTGTCATTATTAATTCTTAACAACTCGGTTACCGCACAGCGTTATATAAGAGCACGTTACTCGCATGTTTTTATCGATGAATACCAAGACTCGTCTCAATCTCAGCATGAATTATTCATAAAAATAAAAGAGCTTGGATTAATCGCAACGGCAGTTGGAGACATTGACCAGTCGATATATCAATTCAGGGGAAGTCAGCCAAAATTCTTGCTAGCCTTAATCGAAGACAATGCTAACTTTCAGCACTTTGAACTCGACTTAAACCATAGATGCCACCCATCAATTGTTAATTATGCTTCCCGTGTTCTTGATCCTGAATACAAATTGATAGCTCATGAAGATGATATTTATGTGTTTCGTCGTCTTATTAATGGAAGCTTAAAAAATGCTGCAGAACATATTTCACCATGGATAGACGATTGGTTAGAAAAAAACACAATTAACAATGCATCTGATGTAGCTATCCTAGCTAAGAAGGAAATATCGTTAAGAGAATTTGCAACTGGTTTAAACCATAATCACCGACTATATACTGACAGCCCCCTCAATGACATAGGAACTGAATGTGCTGACGTTTATTCAGATTTGCTATTATATAAGTACGGAGCTATTCCAACCGCTCAAGACGTAATAGAAAAGTATTTCTTTCAACTGCCAGCAAGAAATATGGCAAATATACGAAGACAATTAAAGGGTATCCGAGCAGAAGCTATACTAGAGGCTTTCATTGAGAAGAGTAACGACTTACTTGAATTAATCGGGTTCGATGAATTTGAAGAAGAAAATGATGCTGTGAGGCTTATCTGGAGCAAAGATACATGGGTTAAGCTGTTCAAGCCAATAGCTAAAGATGAAGTTCAGTTAATGACACTTCATAAATCTAAAGGCCTAGAATTCAAAATAATATTGCATTTAGATATGGAGGAATGGTCTTTTCCACATAGAATTCCGGGGGTTAACTGGGATGACATTAACTACCCAAGCCTAGCCGAAGATACTAATCTGCATTATGTTGGGGTTACGAGAGCTGAGTTATGCTGCATTTTAATTCGTACATCGTTACGCAGAAACGCGCAAGGAAACTATGGAAACTCAAGGCCATCTTATTTTCTAGGTTTACCTCAGCTTGAAGGGTTATACCAATGAATCACTTAGAAAGATTGAAAAAGTAAAAGAGCTTATTGTTAGCAGTCTAAATCACGTGTAATAAGTCAAAGCGCTCGGACAACATGAACGGTGCCGGTGTTTGAAGCGTTACCAATGTTTGCTGTTGGCACACAATTGAACTTCGCCAAAAAGCGAATTTCAGATTGTAAAAGGCTGCAATGCTTGGAGCCAAGATTTTGTATATTCAGTTTTCAAAAGAAAAAGTTTTTAGCTATTTTTTCTATTAGTAGTTAATAAAATAATTAATGCTACAAATATAATTATACCTATAGAGATCCCTATAGATATTAGCGGACTTTGAACGTTGCTTAATGAAGGCCATACTTTTTGAACTAAAGGGTGAAAAACAAAATCAGCAAGACTTGCCGCCCCCACTAAACCAAAAGTAACTGCAAGCCACCTGTCACTTCGACTCTTAGCTTGATCCGATTTATATCTTAATTCGTCAAGGTGAAATCTTGCGGCTTCCTTACTAGGATTCACTAAAGATGCTGTTCCGAATACTTGAATTGCGTGTGAAAGTGCATCGTTAACTTCTCCTGCATTGCTACTTTGATGAACTAAAACTTCTGAATTTGCTAATACTTCATAAGCAGTTAATAAGTAGTCACTATTTATAGGTGATTGAGCCCATGAACAGGCTCTTGCTATATTAATGTTATTGTATTCGAGATGCTCTGTTCTCGCTTGGTTCTCGTAGATTCTTGACATTGTATTAGGTTCATTCCAAGCATCATCTAAACAATCTTTGGTTTTTAACCATGTCCATAGGATAGTAGCTCTATTTAAATGTAACGATGAATCATTGAAAAGTCTTAAGTCAATTGGTAAATCCAATGGACTTACTACATTTTCAGCTCTCATTAAAATTCTATTTATAGAGTTAGCAAAACTATTCAAAAGCTCACCTTTCGTTGACGGCTGCTCCTCAAAACGCATTAAAGAAATGGAGGGGCGACCTTGCCAAAAGTAACCTAGTGGCGATTTGCTCCCAACACTCTCATTAGTTACCAAAAGACTACTTATGCTGTTGCAATATATACTTCTACACTGTTCAATGGTTGACTCTTTTGAGTCAGTATTCTCGGTACCTACAATTTTATGGAGTGCCCAATCAAACCCGTCTAAAACAAATAGTTCCCCATCACTTTTTAATGTTTCTTCTAAAAAGTGACGGCTCTCATTCTTCATCTTTTTTATTAAACGTCGAATCCTGAAGCTTTTCAAAGGCTCCCCACCTAAAGAAAAATAGTCCTCGTAAGCATTTATTAAAACAATATTTGCATCCAATTTTTGTAACTTTGAGTCAACCCAAATTGATTTAAAATAACACTTAAAAATATTGACTACCTGAGGAATAAATTCTCCCTCATCTAAACCTTCCCATGTTTGATCCATTTGAAAACTGAGTACTGCAAGTCCACTGGAGAATATTTTAACCGATGAGTACAAAGGAATATGGTAGCCTTCAAAATCAATTACTAAAGGCGGTAAACTCGCTCTCATGTATGGCACTGAATGATTTTGAAATTGATTTTCGTGGAAAGCTATTTCAAGAGAATTAAATAAATCACTAGCAATGTTTTTAGGGATTTTATCGCTTAGTTTAATCTTCCATGATGAATCCCACTGGCGACCCTCTGGGCTAATTATTTCGACTTGTCTTTTTCCAGAGCTATCAAGATACATACATTTAAAATCGGAAAAGAATATGGATTTTGATACACCCGCTTCAAGCAACTTAGCTCCTGTTTTTAACAAATCTATATATAAACAATCAAAACCAATGGAGTAATTATAAAATACATTTGCTTGATTTATTTTTAAAGGTTTAATAGGTTTTTCCTTACTAACATAAATACTCCTCAAAACTATTTATCAACCAAAGAAACTCTTGATAACAATAGTATTTAGAGAATCCAAAGGCGATGTATGCCCATTAGATTACTTTACCTAGCGATACAAAACATCAAAAAGTTTATTTATATCAATTTCCCTAATTAAAGCCTGTTTGCAGTCTAGTTTTGCTTCATTTAGGTAATCAATGTAAGGAGTTGAGTCGTCAGTGATAGCTAAAACTGCTTCTAACTTAATAAATGCTTGTCCAGTACAGCTCTGCTTTTTTTGCTTTAAAATAAATCTTATAGGTATAAAAAGAGTAGGCCTTAATTTTAAGTATCGTAATCAATTACTGTTGGCACTTAGGCGACTGTCAGATTTGGTTAATTCCTATTATTCGAGCCAGTTAGTAAAGTTAAAACTTATTTGATGTCCAGCAAGTATGGAAATCCAATACAAAATCTGGAAAACCATTTTCCAGACCTCAGAAAAGTCCAAATTTCTTTGCAATTTTTCACTTTTTCTGAAAAAGCATTCTAGGTTATGTAAAACGTAGCTTTCCAGACTTTCTTCAGATTTTAAATGTAACAGTA
>NZ_JANIGJ010000018.1:0-26435 GCF_024518735.1 Pseudoalteromonas agarivorans | reverse complement strand
TGTGGGCACTACGACATTGCCAGGCTCCAAATACAAGAAAGCCCGACTCGAAAGAGCCGGGCTTTTTTTACGTCTGCAGAAAAGTAAAAAATACATTCCTGATATTATTCGCACAGTCTCCACCACCTCCGTAGCGTGGGTTGAGTATCACGAAACCCGCGGATAAGGCTCGCCGCACATCTTTGTATGGTAAATATAGCGTTTTTACATATGCGTACCTTAGCCCGCACGACATTCTGCTGTGTAGCGCTCCGATTCCTAATACTAGAAAGCTGCATGAGAGATGAACGTTTTTTAGAAAAGTGAAATACCTGCCTTTAAATAATTCCGCTACTCCTCCGTAGCGTGGATTGAGGATCACGAAACTCGCGATTAAAGCACGCAATATAACTTAAAGTAATGAATTAATTTTACAAACAGTTCATAGGTCTTAGCTTATTATCAAGCGTAGCACCTTAAGTTTGGTATAAGGCAGTTTGACTATCTATATAGCTTTTGCTTTGATTTACGCTGCGTAAGCAGCTCGTAACTTAGGACTTAGCTAGCTATACAAGCAGGTTTAGGTTGTGAAAAGCTCGTTTGATATATTAAATAAGCTTTGTCATTAGCTTATAGTGTACTTAAATCGTTTCGTTTTAATGAGCCATCTAAAAAGGCCCAGGGCAAATAACAAAGCGCTGGCTACACCTGATAAAACCCATAGAATTCGTAATGGCTGATCGCAAATGCTGCCATTGTGAAGTGGATGCAACCAGTTTTTAAATTTACTGGCAATGCTCATCTTATCTATATTAAAAACACTTATGAGCTCTCCTGTGCTTGCATTTACTTGCACATAACTGTGGAAAGCGATAAGAGGGATCGTTTTTGGTTTTGAACCTAAACCGATATACCGCATTGTGATTTGACGGGGTTTCTACCCATGCTAGCCGTGTATTTGGCATGGCTTTTTGTGCTGTACTAAGAGCTGCTGATAAAGAAATACTGCGCTGGGGCTTTATTATTGCGCTGTTAGGTTTATCTATATTTCCAAGCAGGGCTGTTATTAAAGGATCGGTTTGCTTGGGTATTGCTAGCATTATGCCGGTTGCTGTTAATAAGATTAAAGGCAGAGCAAAAATTAAACCAAGCAACTTGTGCCAGTCATATAACAAGCCCAGTAAAGAGCTGCGCGCTTTAAACTTTATAGCCTTAGCCCATTGCCCTTTTTTAGGCCACCAAGCGCATAGGCCTGATATGAGGAGTATAAGGCTACCTATTCCTATATAGCCTATAACGATTGTACCAGCGCTACCTGCAAGTAACGAGAAGTGTACGTTATAAATCCAGGTAACAAAGTAGTTACCCCATACATCCTCACGTAATATAAGCCACCATCAGGGCTTAGCCAAACCATAAGTGGTGCAAAAGCGTGAACCACTGTTTCGTTTTGGTTGTAATATCTTGCGGGAATATAATGTTTATCTTTGGTGCTTTCTAAACGCCACGAGCCTTGTTTATCTGGGTAGTGAGTTTTTAGTGTTTGATATGCGGTATCCCAATTTATAGGCCTCGCTGTTTCTGTACTTAAGCTACTTATATTTTCATCTAGTTCGGGGTAATAAACGAGTATAGAACCTGTTAGAGCAATGAGTGCGAGTACACCCCCGATAGATAAGCCTAGGTATAAATGTACACGTCTTGCTATTTTTCGCCATGAACCATTAAAACGCATAAAAGGGTGACCATTAAAAATATGCAGTAAAGGGATGGCGCATTGTATCTTTGTTTACTAGAAATGAACTGCGACAAAATGTCGCAGCAATAAAATAATTAGCTTAGCAAACAAAAACGCCAGCTTTATAGGCTGGCGTTTAAATCAGGCTTGGTAATTAATTATGCTTTTGGGCCTGCATTTTTTATATCATCTGACACATCGTATTTAGCGAAGTTTTCAGTGAAGTCAGCGGCAAGTTTTGCTGCATATTCGTTATATTTTGCTTTATCTTCCCATGTATTAATTGGGTTAAGTAGCTTGCTATCCACACCAGGGACTTCCACTGGTACGTCTAGATTTAATACATCGATATGCTGAGTTTCTACATTGGCTAATTTACCAGATACGATTGCATCTATTACAGCGCGGGTTGTTGGAATATCAAAACGTTCACCAGTACCGTATGGGCCGCCTGTCCACCCTGTATTAACAAGGTAAACCTTTGCGCCAAATTCGCGTACACGCTTCATAAGCAGCTCAGCGTAAACACCTGCAGGGCGAGGGAAGAAAGGGGCGCCAAAACACGTTGAGAATGTAGATTCTATATCGCTAGTTGAGCCAATCTCTGTAGAGCCTACTTTAGCCGTGTAACCACTTAAAAAGTGAAAAGCAGCGGCTTCTTCGCTAAGTACAGAAACCGGCGGTAAAACACCGCTCACATCACAGGTTAAAAATACAACAGCTTTCGGCTCGCCAGCACGGTTTTCAACTTTGCGCTTTTCTACGTGCTCTAGCGGGTAAGCAGCACGGCTATTTTGCGTTAAGCTTGTATCGTTAAAGTCAGGTGTGCGTGTTTCATCAAGTACAACGTTTTCTAAAATTGTACCAAAGCGAATAGCATTCCAAATTACTGGCTCATTTTTTTGTGAGAGGTCGATACATTTTGCGTAACAGCCACCTTCGATATTAAATACGCTTCCTGGTGCCCAACCGTGTTCGTCGTCACCAATTAAAAAGCGTGTTGGGTCGGCCGATAAAGTTGTTTTACCAGTACCCGATAAACCAAAGAATAGTGCTGTATCACCCGCTTCTCCTACATTAGCAGAGCAGTGCATTGGTAATACACCTTTTGCTGGAAGAAGAAAGTTTTGAACGGAGAACATGGATTTTTTCATTTCACCGGCATAACGCATACCAGCAAGTAACACTTTGCGTTGAGCAAAGTTAATAATAACAGTGCCGTCGCTGTTGGTGCCATCACGTTGTGGGTCACAAACAAACGAAGGCACATTCATTACCTGCCATTGGGGTAAATCAGATGCATTATAGTTTTTAGGCTCAATAAACATGTTTTTAGCAAAAATATGGTGCCACGCTGTTTCTGTAGTAACAACTACAGGTAGATAGTGCTCAGGGTCTGCGCCAACTTCTAGGTGAGAGGTGAAGTGGTCATTACTTTGCACATGTGCTTCTACGCGAGCCCATAAAGCGTCAAATTTGTCAGCATCGAATGGGCGATTTACATTGCCCCATTGGATATCATCTTGCGTTGTTGCTTCTTTTACAATGAAGCGATCTTTAGGAGAGCGACCAGTGCGCTTGCCTGTAATTGCAACAAAGGCTCCATTTGCGGCTAGTGTCCCTTCGCCACGACGAATCGCATGCTCGACAAGTTCAGCTGCGGTTAAATCGACAAAACGTGTTGCGCTTGTAGTCATGTTTATACCTAACTATGTGTGAGAGTTTGAACGGGATAGCTCTGGGTTCTTAGTTCCCTTAAGCTGAAATTATAGTAACAGAAGGATTTGAGATATTCGAGCCTGTAAAGGCCCTAAAAACACATATATTTGCTAAAAAACATGAATAATTTCAATGATACCGGTGTCAGTAAATTAACAAAATTCATGACACCGGTATCATCATTTTATAATATAAAACCGCATATTTTGCGGCTTTATATTTGATTATGAGGTGGGGGGCTAATTAAAAATGTTTTTAATATCTTGCTCGTCAAAAACATATTCTTTTAGGCAATAATGGCAGCTAATGTTAACAGCGCCATTTTCAGCAACATCATCAAGTAATGCTTGTTGGCCTACATTAACTAAAGCAGTAATGGTTTTCTCTCTACTACAGCCACATTTAAATGTAATAGCTTGCGGGTCAAATACGCGCGGGTTATCTTCGTGATATAAGCGCGTTAATACGGTATTGGCATCAAGCTCTAATAGCTCTTCGCGTTTAATTGTATCGCTTAAGGCTTCTAAGTGAGTAAAGTCATTAATTGATTTTTGTTTATCAACAGGCAGTACTTGTAAAAACAACCCACAGGCTTTGGCTTTCCCTTCTGTTGTGTCGGTTGCAAACCAAAGGCGTGTTTTTAGCTGTTCTGATTGCTCAAAGTAGCTTTCAATACATTTACTTAATGTATCGTGCTCAAGAGGCACTATGCCTTGATAACGTTCGCCTTTGGTTGGAGTAATGGTAATAACCATATAACCTTTACCTACAAGCTCTTTTACCGTTGTGCCGCTAACCTCGCTTTGCATGCGCGCAATACCACGCATATTTTGTTTATCGTCGCCGTTAATAACAGCGTATTTAACAGGGCCATCGCCTTGTAGCTGAACGGCTATTTCACCCTCAAACTTTAAAGTGGCAGTTAATAAACACGTTGCAACGAGTAATTCACCTAATAATGCTTTAACTGGCTCAGGGTAATTGTGATTAGCTATCATCTCGTTGTAGGCGTGCTCAATTTGAACGAGTTCGCCACGAACATCGAGTTTGTCGAATAAATAACGGTGAAGTAAATCTTGTTGCATGAGCGGCTATACCTAACTTGATTTCATTTTTAAAAGTTCGCGTCGTTGCTTTTTATCGGGCTTTTTATCCGGATGTGGAGCAAAGAAGCTATTATTTTTGCGTGCGATGGCGTTTTCTTCGCGTTTTGCAATACTTGCATCAGTTTCTTGATACAAGGTCTGTGCAATGGGGGCGCTTTGGCGTTTTTCAAGCACTTTAAGTACCTTGATAAGCTTTTCATCAACGCCTTGGGCAAGTTTTATGGTTGCGCCAACCTCCACAATTTTACTCGCTTTAGTACGTTGCCCATTATAATGTACTTTGCCGCCTTGCACCATTTCGCGTGCAAGCGCACGGGTTTTATAAAAGCGCGCAGCCCATAACCATTTATCTAATCGAACTTTTGGCTCACTGTTGTGGTCTGAGTCGGCATTAGTATTATTTTTTTTACTCATTAGGCTTCTTCAATCGACTATTTATATATCGTAAAATTTATCATGAAATCATCGTAGGATGAAGGTATTACGGCGCATGCTGGTTTTTTAGTCAACATTACATTGTTATATTAATCTGTTTACAAAGTTTAATATTAGTGTGCTTGTTGAATGAAAAATGAAAGGGTACTATGGGTACGCGCTTATGCAGTAAATTAAAATAAGAACATTATTATGGAACAGCAAATTCAACAGCTTAAACAATTTTTAACACGGCTACCCCATGCTAAATTAAGCGCAGTAGTTACGCTGTTAGTCGTTGTTTATCTTGCTTATTTACTCTCAAAATTAGTTTGGCTGGTATGGCCACAACCGGTCTCTACACCGCTTACTCCATCTCACTATTCAGCCGCATCGAAGGCTTCTAGTACTACCTCAGTACAAAATATTATAGAGCAATTTTTATTTGGTAAAAAAACTGTAACAAATAAAACCAATACTGCGCAGCAAAACGAAGTAATTAATAATGCACCAGAAACACGCTTAAGTATTAATCTAACTGGTATTGTTGCTGTAAGTAACGACGACAAGGCAGGTATTGCTATTATTGAGTCACAGGGACGACAAGTTAGTTACTTAGTTGAAGAGGTTGTACAAGGGACCCGTGCAGAGGTTGCGCAAATACTTCCCGATCGCGTTATTTTAAGTGTAAACGGCCGATTTGAAACGCTAATGCTAGATGGTCTCGACTTTAGTAAAAAAGTGTCTATGCCTGTGCTTGCCGCTCGCGAAGCACAAGACATGGGGCCGCAAAAAATAGAACAAAGCGAGTTGCAAATTAGCGCAACCGCTGACCCAGATGTAAAAGAAGCAATAATAGAAACACGAGAAGAGCTACTAAGTGAACCTGGTAAGTTATTTGATTATATTCGTGTTTCACAAGCAATGAGCGATGGCGAGTTAATCGGCTATCGCTTAAGCCCAGGTAAAGAGCCTGCTCTATTTAAACAAATGGGCCTACAGAATAATGATTTAGCCGTGGCTATTAACGGCTACCAATTAACAGATTTACAACAGGCAATGGCAGCTATTAATGAGCTGCGTAATACCAGCGATGCCACAATTACGATAGAACGTGACGGTGAGCAAATCGATGTGCAATTTAGCCTGCAATAACTTAGCTTTGGAGTTTTAACATAATGGTTCAGGTGCTACACCTCAAAAAAATTAAAAAAGGGTTAGCTAAGTACGCAGCGCTTTTTTTAGCAGCCAGTATTTCGTTGTCGGTTTCAGCTGTTGAATATGCTGCAAACTTTAAAGGCACAGATATCAACGAGTTTATAAACATTGTTGGTAAAAACCTTAATAAAACAGTGATCATTGACCCAAATGTGCGCGGTAAAGTAAACGTACGTAGTTATGAGTTAATGGATGAAGCGCTGTACTACCAATTTTTCTTAAATGTACTCGAAGTGTATGGCTACTCAGCAGTAGAAATGGACAACGGTATTATCAAGATTGAAAAAAGCTCTGACGCTAAAAAATCAAATGTACCGCTAATTACAGAAAACAGCGCTGCATCGGGCGATATGATGATCACCCGTGTGGTACGCGTTAAAAATGTAAGTGTTCAAGAGCTTGGCCCATTGGTACGTCAATTTAGCGACCAAAAAGACGGTGGCCATGTAGCAAACTTTAATGCTGCCAATGTCATGATGCTTACTGGTCATGCAGCGTCGGTTAATCGCTTAGTAGAAATTATTCGCTCGGTGGATCAAGCCGGTGATAAGCGTGTAGATATTGTTAAGCTTAAATATGCAACAGCAGATGATGTAGTGTCGGTTGTTGAAAATATTTACAAAGACAGCGGTAAAGGCAGCGTTCCTGAATTTTTGATCCCTAAGGTGGTTGCCGATGGCCGTACTAACAGCGTAATAGTAAGTGGTGAAGGGCAAGCCCGTACCCGTGCTATAGAACTAATTAAGCGCCTAGATGGCGAACTTGAAAGCCAAGGTAATACCAAAGTATTTTACTTAAATTACGCCAAAGCAGAGGATTTAGTAAAAGTACTGCAGGGCGTAAGTAAAACGCTTGCAGAAGATGGCCAAGGCACAAGTAAAACTCGCACAAACAATAAAAACGATGCCAGTATTGAAGCCCACCCTGACTCAAACTCATTAGTTATAACAGCGCAGCCCGATACCATGCGCTCATTAGAGACCGTGATTGATAGACTCGATATTCGCCGTGCGCAAGTACTTGTAGAAGCGATTATTGTTGAAGTAATGGAATCGGACGGCGTTAACTTAGGTACGCAATGGATTTCAGAAGATGGCGGTATGTTGCAGTTTAATAATGGCTCAACTGTGCCTGTAGGCTCATTAGCGGTTGCAGGTATTCAAGCGCAAGACACCACAACCACACAAACAATAATAGGCACAGAATCAGGTAACGTAACCAGCTACGATGAAACAACTGAGGGTGATTATTCGGCACTTGCCTCGCTACTAAGTGGTGTTAATGGCTTAGCGTTTGGTTTAGTTAAAAACGACTGGGGTGCAATTATTCAGGCCGTTTCAACTGACACTAACTCAAACATACTGGCTACACCTTCCATTACCACCATGGATAACGAAGAAGCGTCGATGATAGTGGGTCAAGAAGTGCCCATTATTACTGGTTCGCAAACAGGCAGTAATAACGATAATCCATTTCAAACCATTGAACGCCAAGAAGTGGGTGTAAAACTAAAAGTAACCCCACAAATTAACGATGGCTCAGCAGTACAATTATTAATTGAACAAGAAGTATCGAGTGTAAGTGGTGCAACCGCTGTTGATATTTCTGTTAATAAGCGCGCTATTACCACAACCGTTATGGCTGATGATGGCGGTATGGTTGTGTTAGGCGGCCTAATTGATGAAGACGTACAAGAGAGTGTATCTAAGGTACCAATTTTAGGTGATATTCCAATTTTAGGTCACTTATTTAAGTCAACTAATACGACCAAACGTAAGCGTAATCTTATTGTATTTATTCGCCCAACTATTATTCGCGATGGCGTTAATATGAATAAGTTAAGCTTTAATAAGTATAACTTTATCCGTGGCGAGCAAATGAAAGAGAAAGAAGATGGCATAGAGCTTATGCCAAATTCAGATGTTCCTTTACTTCCATCTTGGGATGATGAGCTTATTCTGCCACCAACTTATGAAGAGCACTTAAAAGCATTGAGCTCTAAAGAACGTGCAGAGCGTGAAGATGACTAGCGCAATAGAACAAATAAACGAAGACGTGGTTCATCGTAGTGATGAAACACGCTCTGAGGAGTTACTTACAAGTAACGATTTAGTTGAGTTGCCTCCAAAGCGTTTACCTTTTTCGTATGCGCGCAGAGCGGGTGTACTGCTTAGTAAAAATAATGAACAGCAAGTTGTGTATTACCGCGGCGAGCTAGATGTTGAAGTATTGCTAGAAGTGCGTCGCATTGCAGGTAAAGGCTTTACCCTCGAGCAATTAGCTGACGATAAATTTGAGTTACTATTAGAGGCTGCGTATCAGCGCGACAGCTCTGAAACACAACAAATGATGGAAGATATTGGTAATGAGGTCGATTTATTCTCCCTTGCCGATGAGCTCCCACAAACCGAAGATTTATTAGCTGGCGATGATGATGCGCCTATCATCAAACTAATCAACGCCATGTTAAGCGAAGCAATTAAGGAAGGTGCATCCGATATACATATCGAAACCTTTGAGCAAGAGCTTGTGATTCGCTTTAGGGTTGATGGCGTATTAAAAGAAGTGCTTAAACCTAATCGTAAGCTTGCCTCGTTATTAGTATCGCGTATTAAGGTAATGGCGAAACTAGATATAGCAGAAAAACGTATTCCGCAAGATGGTCGTATTAGCCTTCGTATTGCAGGGCGTGCAGTAGATGTACGTGTATCTACCATGCCATCTAGCTTTGGTGAGCGTGTAGTACTGCGTTTACTTGATAAAAACAATGCCCGCTTAAACCTTGAAGATTTAGGTATGACGCCGCAAAACCGAGAGTTGTTTGCTGATTTAATTAGTAAACCACACGGTATTATTTTGGTTACTGGCCCAACGGGCTCTGGTAAAAGTACCACCTTGTACGCCGGTATGAGCCAAATAAACTCTCGCGATCGTAATATTTTAACGGTAGAAGACCCAATAGAGTACGAAATTCCGGGGATTGGCCAAACGCAAGTAAATACCAAAGTAGATATGACCTTTGCCCGCGGGCTTCGTGCAATATTACGTCAAGATCCCGATGTAGTAATGGTCGGTGAAATACGTGACCTTGAAACCGCGCAAATTGGCGTGCAAGCATCGCTTACAGGTCACTTAGTTATGTCTACGCTACACACCAATACCGCCTCGGGCGCAATTACCCGTATGGAAGACATGGGTGTAGAACCATTCTTGCTGTCATCGTCATTGTTAGGCGTGCTGTCGCAGCGCTTAGTACGTACTTTATGTAATAGCTGTAAAGAAGGTCACACTGCTGATGAACGTGAGTGTGAGCTGCTAGGAGTACCTTTTGATAGCGCACCTACAATTTACCGCGCAGTAGGCTGTGAAGAGTGTAACTTTAATGGTTACCGCGGCCGTACTGGTATTCATGAATTACTCGTGGTTGATGAAGAAATACGCGAAATGATCCACAGCGGTAAAGGCGAGCAAAGTGTTGAAAAATACATTCGCCAAAAAAGCCCAAGCATACGCCAAGATGGCTGTAGCCGCGTACTGGCAGGCAAAACAACCCTTGAAGAAATTCTACGCGTTACCCGTGAGGAAGCCTAACCATGGCGGCGTTTGAATACCGTGCCCTTGATGGTCGAGGGAAAGAGCAAAAAGGCATTTTAGAAGCCGATACAGCTAAGCAAATTCGCCAAGCGCTGCGCGAAAAAAAACTTACGCCGCTTGAAGTTGTCCCTGCAGCAGAAGGGGAAAAACAAGTTAGTGGCGCAAAGACGCCGTTATTAAGTCGTTTTTTTAAACCCAGCGTATCAACCTCCGATTTAGCCCTTATTACACGCCAGCTTGCGACGCTCATTCAATCGGCATTGCCAGTTGAAGGGGCTGTCATGGCGGTGGCAGAGCAATGTGAAAAGCCTCGCTTAAAACGTATGCTGATGTCGGTACGTTCAAAGGTAGTAGAGGGTTATACACTGGCCGATGGCATGAGTGAATTTCCACATGTATTTGACGATTTATACCGAGCAATGGTAGCCGCAGGTGAAAAATCAGGGCACCTTGACCAAGTATTAAATCGCCTTGCCGATTACACCGAACAGCGCCAACATATGCGCAGCCAAATTACTCAAGCCATGGTTTACCCCACCATTTTGGTTATTTTTGCTATTGGTATTGTTTCGGTTTTACTCGGTACCGTTGTGCCTAAAATTTTAAAAACCTTCGAAAAAACTAAGCAAGTACTGCCTTGGACGACCGAATGGGTTATGGCAGGTAGCCACTTTGTACAAAATTATTGGTTTATAAGTTTGTTAGTCATTACTGCGCTGGCAGTAGGCATTAAACATGCACTTAAACAACCTAAAATTCGCTTTTGGTGGGACGACCGCGTACTGCACATGCCTGGTTTTGGTAAAGTAGCGCGGGGTATTAATACCGCGCGTTTTGCACGTACGCTCAGTATTTTATCGTCAAGCTCAGTGCCACTACTTGAAGGAATGCGCATATCGGGTGGCGTATTAGCGAATAAAAAAATGAAAAAATCGGTGGCAGATGCTGCCGATAGAGTCAGTGAAGGTGCAAGCCTAAGAGCGGCTTTACAGCAAACTAAGTTGTTTCCGCCGATGATGCTGCACATGATCGCCAGCGGTGAAAAATCAGGTGAGCTAGAACAAATGTTAGAGCGCGCGGCTAATAACCAAGACCGTGAGTTTGAAAGCATGGTAAACGTATCATTAAAATTATTAGAGCCAGCAATGATTGCCTCAATGGCGGTGATTGTTTTGTTTATAGTAATGGCTATTTTACAGCCAATAATGGCAATGAATAAAGCGGTAGGACTTTAAGCTTTAAGGGGTTAGCTAAGTTAGTATTTACTTAGATGACGCCAAATTAAATTATGTTTTTGGAAAATGAGGTATTTACGTGAATAAACAATCAGGTTTTTCTTTACTCGAAGTAATGGTGGTATTGGTTATTATCGGGATGATTATGTCAATTGTGGCGCCTAATATTATGGGCCAACAAGAAGAAGCTGCTATCGATAAAGCACATCTAGATATTCAACAGCTTGAAGATGCAATGAGCTTATACAAGCTTAAAAATAAAAGCTACCCAAGCACAGAGCAAGGCCTAGAAGCATTGGTCAATAAAACCAGCATTGAGCCAATTCCTAAGCGTTTCCCTGATGGTGGTTTTGTAAATGAATTACCAGAAGATCCATGGGGCAACCCGTACCAGCTAATTAGCCCAGGTGAAATTGGCAAGTTTGATATTTTTTCAATGGGACCTGATGGCGAAGCCGGTACCGATGATGATATTGGCAACTGGAACGAAGACGAGCAATAAATGCGACTTAACCAAGCAGTATGGTTAAATACGATTGCACGAGGCTTACTATGCAAGTAAGCCTTAATCGTATGCGCGCCCACCACCGTGGGTTTAGCTTAATAGAAATTTTAGTGGTACTTACTATTATCGCATTTGCGACCAAAATGGTGGTATACAGCTTAGAAGGCGGTGCAGAAGATGAGCTTGATACACAAGCGCTTAGGCTGCATACCACCATTAACATGGCCTCTGAATTTGCTATTTTAAATCAAATAGAACTTGGCTTAATGGTTGAGGAAAACACCCTTGAGTTTTTAGTATTTGATGGCGAAAAATGGATTACCTTTGACCGCGAAGACCTTTACAAGCCCATTGAGCTGGATGAACGGTTAAAACTGACGCTCAATTTAGAAGATTTAGCCTGGTCACAAGAGAACTTACTTGAGCAAGCAAATTGGCGTGAACTAATGAGCGGCGGCGATGACGATAGCTTATTAGAGCTTGAAAAACTAAAAATACCGCAAGTCCTTATTTTATCATCTGGCGAGGTCAGCGCCTTTCAGCTTATTGTTGAATTAAAAGAGCAAAGTGAGCCTGTGTATTACATTGAAGGGGAATTTACAGCCCCTGTTAATTTGCGAAAAGAGCCATAATAATGAGGCTAAATAAAGGCTTTACCTTACTCGAAGTGCTTGTGGCGTTAAGTATTTGTGCTATGGCTGGGATTGCCGCTATGCAAGCAACCGGCGAGCATATAAATCATTTAACAACACTTGAAGAGCAAACGTATGCATCGTGGGTGGCAGAAAATGTGCTTGTGGTGCAGCGTAGTAAAGGTAAAGACTGGCAGGCTAAAAATGGCGCGCGCGGCAGCGAAGTAATGGCGGGCGTTGAGTGGTTTTGGAAGCAAGAAATAGCAAAAACTGCAGACAAAAGCTTTGTAAAAGTGACCATAAATGTTTTTAGCGACGAAAAATACGAGCAATCGGTGTACGAGCTTTCAACTTATTTAAATAAAGGCAGCTAATAAGTGAAGCAGCGCGGATTTACATTAATCGAAGTATTAGTTGCTATGGCTATTTTAGCGGTGGTGATTATGGCTACTCACCAAATTTTAGACTCAACCACCAAAGCAAAAGAAGCGTCTGATGAAAAAATAGCGGAGCTTAATGGTCTACAAACCGCATTTAGGTTAATGGACCAAGACTTTAGCCAAATGACTCAGCGCACTGTACGTAACGAAGCCGGTGATGCGCAAGAGCAATACTTACTAGCAGGGCGTTATATATTAGAAAGCCAATACGATGGTATTGCGTTTGTACGCGATGGCTGGGTAAACCCAATTAATTTGCTGCCTCGTTCTGAGTTACAAGCCGTAGGGTATAGAGTGCTTGATGACAATTTAGAGCGTGTATACAGAGTGTATGTAGATCAGCTTGATAATATGGAGCCGCGGGTCCAAGTTGTTTTAAAAGGTATTGAAGAGCTTAAATTTGAATTTTTAGATGCCAACAACGAATGGCAAGAGCAATGGCAAATAAAAGCCTTACCTAAAGCGGTTGCGGTTACTTTACAACAAATTGAGGCAGAGCCTATTCGTCGTGTTTTTTTAGTACCCGGGCAGGGCAAAAACAGCGGGGAGAGTAATTAATGAATAAGCGTGAATCACGCGGTGCCGCATTAGTTATTGTGCTGTTTATTGTTGCACTGGCCGCGATATTAGCCGTAGAAATGAGTGCTAATTTAATGGTGCAGGTTCAAAAAAGTACTAACCTGCAAGGGCACCAACAAGCAAAGTGGTATGCCTACGGCGGTGAAGAGCTGGCAATAAAGGCACTAAAATTAAGTAAAGACGATGATCCTGACAAAACCTCGTTAGATCAGGTTTGGGCCACACAAGGCGACACCCAATACCCTGTAGATAACGGTACTCTAAGCGGTAAAATTACTGACTTACAGGCGTGTTTAAATTTAAATGCATTAGGGGAAGCGCCAGACCCAAACTCTACCAGCAAAACCAACCCTGCTCATAAAGCACTCTTTGCATTATTAGAAAACATTGAAGATTTACCTGCCGAGGAAAGCGAAGAAGCAATGGCAGACAGTGTATTTGACTGGCTTGATGAAAACAGCATTACCTATCGTTCAGGCGCTGAAGAAGATGAGTATTTATCGCGTGATTACCCTTATATGAGCGCAAATAGTTTATTTGCATCACCTTCTGAGCTGCGTTTGGTAAAAGGTTTTAATCCGCTAGTAATGGAAAAGGTATTACCTTTTGTGTGTGTTATTCCGGGGTCTCCCTTATTATCGATTAACGTCAATACGTTACTTCCCGAACAGGCACTTATTTTAAGTGCCATGATTGACGAATTATCGTTATCGGGCGCAGAGGCCGTTATAGCAGCTCGCCCTGAAACCGGATTTGATAGCGTTGATGAATTTTTTTCCGAGGTACAGCAGCAAGGCGGTACAAATTTAGATTCGGTTAAAGAGCTATTTAGTATTAACAGCGAATATTTTAAATTACAAACGCAGGCGACATTTGTCGATTTGCGTTTTTCGATGACCACATTACTTCATGCCAAAAATGGCGAAGTAACGATACTGGCGCGAAAATTTGGAGGCGTACAGTGACAGAAATACTGCTGATCCGCACGGGTCAAACAGAGCAAGATAAATTAAATTGGTTAATTTATTCACCACAAGAACAAGAAATAATTGCCAGTGGGGAATTAACCGATGCAAGCCGTTTAAGTGAGCTAAGTGAAAAAGCGCAAACCCGCGAGGTAGTGGTATTACTGCCTAGCGATCAGGTGCAGCTGAAAACAGTGGCGTTGCCGACTAAATGGAATCGCAAGTTAGAGCAAGCGTTGCCATACATGCTTGAAGAAGATATTGCGTGCGATATAGACGAGCTATTTGTCGCAATTGGCGAGCCCACTATGATTAATGAGCAGCATGCAATTAAAGTTGCCTTAACAGACCGCGAGTGGTTTGAGGCTTGGCTTGCTTTATTTTCAGAGCATAACTTGGCGGTATACACCATTTTACCTGATGCCCTGCTACTGCCTACAGCCGACGATGATACATTAACCGCCATAGAGCTTAATAATCAGTGGTTATTTAAAAGAGGCGATTGGCATATTAGTGCTGTTGAAAATAGCTGGCTAAGGGATTACTTAAGTGCACTTGGCGAGCCGAGCGTAAAGCACTATAGCCCGGCTAATCAGTTTCCTGAAAGTATTAACCTAATTTCGCAAGCAAGCGACTACGATTTACCATTGGCCTTATTTGCTAAACAACTTACCAGCGTTAAATTTAATTTACGCCAAGGTATGTACCAGCTTAAAAAGAAAAGTGCACTGTGGTGGGGTTATTGGAAGGGCGCAGCCATTATTACCGGTGTTGCTTTATTTGCTACCATTGCCATAAAGCTGGTTGAACTAAATCAACTCAACTCGCGTGTTGAGCTTGCTAAAGCCCAGGTAGTGGATAGATACCAAAAAGCATTCCCCGGAACTAAAGTACGTCCTAACTTAATTAAAAGCCAAATCAGAGGCGCGCTTAAAACCATTAATGGCGAAAGTGAAGCCGGGTTTTTAGATCTGACCAGCCAATTGGTTGGCGTGTTTTCGCAAGTAAACGAATTTACGCCAGAAACCCTACGTTACGATAAACGCCGTAATGAGCTGCGAATACGCGCACGCGCAAAAGACTTTCAAACGTTTGGTAAAGTAAAAAGTATACTTGAGCAACAAGGGTTAACGGTTGAGCAAGGGTCGTTAAATAACGATGGCGATTTTGTAGTAGGCGAAATTAAACTGCGAGGTGCAGTATGAAAAAGCAAATAATGCAATACTGGCGCTCTTTAAAAGAGCAAGAGCAGCAATTGATTATGGTTGCTGGTGGTATATTTGTTGTTTTTGTTTTAGTAATGGGAATTTTTAGACCTTTAAATAACGCCATAGATAAAGCTAAAAAGTCGTACGTCACTCAGCAAGAGCTGCTCGTATGGGTTGATGAAAGCATAGTAAAGTTAAAAGCGGCGGGCAACACGCAGGCAATTAGCAATCAAAATATTAGCCAAGTGGTTAATTCAACGCGTAGTCGCTACCGTATTACTATTAGTAAAATGCAGCCTAACGATAACTCGTTACGTTTAACGCTTGATTCGGTAGAGTTTAATCAATTAATAGAATGGTTAGACGAACTGGTTAATCAGCATGGCTTAAGAGTAGAGAACCTTGATTTAAGCAAAGATGATAAATCAGGGTTTGTACGTGTAAGCCGCTTAGTACTAGAGAAGTAATTAATGAAAAAAATAATAATATTATCAGTGGTATTTTTTATTAGTTTTATTGTGTTTTGCATAATGAAATTACCAGCGGCCATTGCGTTAGATCTAGCTAAGCCGTACTTACCAAAGCAGCTTGAAATAGGGCAAACCGTAGGGAGTGTATGGCAAGGTCAAATGATGCAAGTGCGCTATCAAGACGAGCAGCTAAATAATGTACGCTGGGATATTGCTGGCTGGCAGTTATTTACGGGTAATTTAAATGCTAACTTAAAATTTGGTAATCCGCGTGAGCGTAGCGATATTTCGGGCTATGCTGATGTGAATTACGGATTATTTAATAATGTGGTTAAAGTTACCGATGGTATAATTCGCTCGACCGTAGAGCGTGCCATGCAACGTATTGCACTACCTATACCAGCTACGGCTAAAGGCCGAGTCATTTTAGAGCTTAACGAGTACACCTCAGGTGTGCCTTATTGTGAGTCATTAAAAGGCGAGATTGCTAGCCCAAATATAGATGTTAAAGGCTTTAATGGCTGGTTTAATATAGGGCCACTGAGTGGCATGCTAAGCTGTAAGTCGGGCGATATAGCTATTTTGGTCGACCCAGATAACACGTTAGGCCTTGAAGCCGACGCAACACTTAAAGCTAACTTTGACTTTAAAGTAGCAGGCTATGTTAAACCTGATGCCAGCTTACCAAAAGATGTACACGACGCGGTTAAGTTTTTAGGCCGCCCCGATGCACAGGGCCGCTACCCACTAAATTTTTAATGTAATAAAAGAGATTTAATGCAATTACCACAGTTTAACGAACAACACGCACAGCAATTAAGTGCATTTTTAAGTACTCAACCTCAGGCTATGTCATTAACACAAAGCCAAGGCTATCTATTTGGGGTTATTTGTTCGCCAAGCCCATTAGAAGTTCACCAGTGGTTAGCGCATATTGTGCCTAATACGGCTAACGATTTAGACGAAGAAATACTGTTTTTATTTATGGCGTTGTACCATCAAATTAGTGAGCAAGTATTTGAAACCGGTTATAAGTTACCCGCCAATTTTGACCTAGACTATACCCAAGCGTGGAGTGAAGGTTTTTTACGTGCTACTCAAGAATACGCACAACCTCTATTAACAGCTCCCGCTTTAGAGCCTGAGTACAAAGAAGCACTAGAGAGTGCGCTAAGTACGCTTAGCTTTTTTGCTGTTGATGAGCAAACAAGAGTGCAAATTGCGCAGCAAAATAGTATGACACTCGAAGCTTTATATCAGTATCAGTACGAATCAATGGGCGACTTTGCTTTAGGCTTTGCCGAGCTTATTGAGGTGGTAGCCATAAACAGTGGGCTGATTACAGATGAAGGGTGGGAAGAATAGCCTTTAGGTATATTTAACGGCGCTTAGGATAATTAAGCGCCAAGTTCTAAAATAATATCAGTGCAGCCTTTTTTACACTTAACAACGCCTTTACCCGGCTCGCTGGTGGCTAAATCGAGTGTTAACACCTCGCCGCACTGCTCACAATGCAAGGTTTTTCCTTGCGATAGTTTTTTAAGTATTGTGCGCTGTTTATGAAAAGAGTCACTCGCTTTTTTGTTTAACTGCGAAAAATCCACTACTTAGCTCTCTTTTGTTCTAATGCATCCGATACAATTTTACACACTGTATTTAAACGCTCTTCGTAAAAATATAAATTTAAGTCGCGCTCGCGGCAATAACGTAAATGAAATAACTGCACTGAATCATCAGTGGTAAAGGTTTTTTCAATATATTCGTGCTCAGACTCAGAGAGCTTTAACGTACTGCTAATACGGTTTTTAGCCATATTGGCTGCTGGACTACGGTTTATTTTGCTCGCATCACTTAAAAAACCCACACCTTCACCTAATAGCTTTTCGCGGGGCTCTTTAACTAATGGGTGATCAATAGTAAAAAACGCAAGGATCAGAATGACCAATATAATAAACTTTTTCATGAATGCGTAAACCTTGATCTTAATGGGGTAAATTTAGCAAGCAGTGTAATAAACTGCATTTTAAAAGCAAGTAACTGAGATGAATAAATTATTAGCAATCTATACCTGTAATTTTAGCCAGTATTGTTATAATAGCCAACAGCAGTTAGATATTTCTGAAATATCTGAAAGTATTCAAACAGCTGATTATTTAAACTAATCACACTTACCATTAACGAACTACAGTTACAGTATAGAATACGCACATATTGCTACGTTTTTATTTCCAAGCGGCGTTGAGGAACTTCGATGGACAAGCAAATTAAAGTAAAGAATATACCTGCAGAGGTTAAAATCCAACAACCGGATTTAAGCCGTCAAGACGACAGGTTTAACCCACGTAACCGAATTTATGTTCGCGCAGTAAAAGGGCTTCATCAGTTACTTAGACAGCGTATAGGCTTTTTGGGCATGCTTGCCTTTATGCTCTTGCCTTGGATAAATTTTAATGGCCAGCAAGCTGTGTTATTTGATTTAGTAGGCCAAAAGTACAATATTTTTGGGCTAACGCTGTGGCCGCAAGATTTCACTATATTAGCCTTCATATTTATGTTGGCCGCGTTTGCACTCTTTTTGGTTACTACCTTTTATGGCCGAGTATGGTGTGGCTATACCTGTCCGCAAACTGTATGGACCTTTATATTTATTTGGTTTGAAGAAAAGTTTGAAGGCACAGCGAATCAGCGTAAAAAGCTAGATCAACGCCCGATGGACTTTGATAAGTTTTGGCGAAAAACAGCAAAGCACACCAGTTGGGTTTTATTTGCCTTATATACGGCGATTTCGTTTGTCGGATACTTTACGCCTATCCGTGAATTACTCCCTGACTTTGTTACCTTTAATGTAGGTGGTTACGCGCTGGTAAGTATTATTTTCTTTGCAGCGTGTACTTACGCTAACGCAGGGTGGATGCGTGAAATTATGTGTTTACACATTTGCCCCTATTCACGTTTTCAATCAGCTATGTTTGATAAAGACACTTACACCGTAACGTACGATGAAAAACGCGGCGAAAGCCGAGGCCCACGTTCGCGTAAAATTGCCCACGAAGATTTAGAGATGGGCGATTGTATAGACTGTAACTTGTGTGTACAGGTGTGCCCTACAGGGATAGATATTCGTAATGGTTTGCAAGCCGAGTGTATAAACTGTGGTGCATGTATTGATGCCTGCGATGGTGTAATGGATAAAATGGATTACCCGCGGGGTCTTATTTCATATACTACTGAGCGTAATCTCGAAACACCTGAAAATAAAACCAACCCACTGCGAGCTAAAATCATAGGTTACACGGTCATACTGGTGGTGCTTACCAGTGCGCTGGTGGCTAACATTGCATTTAGAAAGCCTATGGACTTTGACATAATACGAGACCGTAACCAACTGTATCGTGTTGACTTTAATGGCTTGGTAGAAAACACCTATACATTAAAAGTAATCAACAAGGCGCAGTACGAGCAAACCTTTAATATTGATGTTCAAGGCCTTGAAAACTTTAAGTACATTGGCAAGCAAACATTTACAGTGCAAGCAGGGCAATCGCATAATGTGCCACTGTCACTTGTAATGGACCCGTATGATTTAAAAGTGCCAATGACGGAGTTTAACTTTGTACTTTCACCGGTTAATGACCCCGATGAAAGCATATCGCAACCGAGTAACTTTTTTAAAGCGCGATAAACACACTAACAAAAGCGGGGTAACCCGCTTTTTACATTAAGAAGCCCATGAGTAAATTTAGTTTTGAAGATTTAACGCCCGACTTAATTCTCGATGCGATAGAAAGCGTTGGTATATATGCAGAGTCAGGTTTATTAGCACTTAATAGCTACGAAAACAGAGTCTACCAATTTAAGGCGGAAGATGGCCTGCGCTACGTTGTTAAGTTTTACCGACCAGAGCGCTGGAGCAAAGCGCAAATACAAGAAGAGCACGACTTTGCATTTGAATTAGCTGAGGCCGAAGTACCCGTTGTTGCACCCATTAAGCACAACGGAGAAAGCTTATTTGAGCACCAAGGTTATGTATTTGTGTTATTTCCAAGTGTAGGCGGGCGACAATTTGAAGTTGATAACCTGGATCAGCTTGATGTAATGGGTCGTTTAATTGGCCGTATGCATCAGGTGGCTAAAAGCAAACCATTTGAGCACAGACCTACCTTTAGCTGCGAAGAATATTTGCATACAGCTAAAGTTCATCTGCAAAAAAGTAATTTGGTACCTATGGGGATCAGCACGGCTTTTTACACCATATTGGACTTGGTTATTGAACAAGCGCAAGCACAGTATAAAAATGTGCAAGGGATCCGCTTACATGGTGATTGCCACGCAGGTAACATTTTGTGGGCAGGCGAAGCACTTATGTTTGTTGATTTAGATGACGCTCGTCAGGGGCCGGCCATTCAAGATTTATGGATGATGCTCAGTGGCGATCGTCAAACACAGCTGTTACAGTTAGACACCCTTGTAAATGCGTATGAAGAGTTTAGTGATTTTGACCACACTCAACTCAAATTAATTGAACCGCTTCGTGCAATGCGTATTATTCACTATATGGGTTGGGTAGCTAAACGATGGAGTGATCCTGCGTTCGTACGGAACTTTTCATGGTTTGCTGAAGACAAATACTGGGAGCAACAAATTTTAGCGCTTAAAGAGCAGTTTGCAGCACTGCAAGAAGCTCCGCTGAAGTTATTGCCATAAAATTTTATTTAAAAAGTACACGAGATACCAATGCTTAAAAAATTGAAACTGAGCCTACTACTTTTATGTTTACCATTTGCAGCCCTTGCTGCACAGTTTGAAGCCGATAACCAGTATACTGTTATTGATGTAGAAAAAAGCGCAGAGCCGCAAGTAACCGAATTTTTCTCGTTTTACTGTCCGCATTGTTTTAAATTTGAGCCTGTTGCAAAGGCAATTGAAAAAAGCCTACCTGAGGGCACTGAATTTATAAAAAATCACGTTAACTTTTTAGGCGGTGTATCACCACAGGCGCAAAGCAACTTAAGCTACGCCTACTTAATCGGTAAAAAGCACGGTCAAGCACAAAGTATCAGCGACCAAATTTTTAAAAGTATTCATGTACAGCGCGCACCTTTAACGCAAATGAAAGACGTTAAAAAGTTGCTTGAAGTTAATGGTATCGATAGTGCAACGTTTGATCAAGACATTGCCAGCATGCCAATTATTTCAGCTGAGCGTGCAATGCAAGATAAGCAAAACAAATATTCAAAACTAGGTGCGCTAACCGGTGTGCCTACCTTTATCGTAAACGATAAATATAAAATAAACATTAACACCATTAATAACCAGCAAGAACTGAATGAGTTAGTTGCTTTTTTACTAACACTTTAATCTCGGAGAACAATAACAATGATCAAATTAGTTAAAGCAGGTTTACTTGCATTACTACTGCCTATGGCTGCGAGCAGTGTAGCCGCCACTTATGAAGAAGGCGTACATTACGATGTAGTGGCTGAGCGCGCGACTAAAAAGCCAGAAGTAAAAGAGTTTTTCTCATTTTATTGCCCTGCTTGTAATAACATGGAAGCGTTAATTGGTGAATTTAAGCCAAAGCTAGACAAAGACGTTAAATTTAAAAAGAGCCATGTTGATTTTGTCGGTGTTCGCGATCCAGAAAACCAACAAATGATGAGCCAAGCGCTAGCAACCGCGGAAGTACTTCCGCAAAAAGATAAAATTGTTGCGGCTATTTTTAATCACATTCACACTAAGCGCGCTAAATTTAACGAGCTTGCAGATGTAAAAGATGTATTTGTAGCGCAAGGTGTTGATGGCGATAAGTTTGATAAACTATACAAAAGCTTCTCGGTACGTACATTAAGCTCTAAAATGAAGCGTGACCAAAATTACTTTAAAGAAAAAGGCGCGCTACGTGGCGTACCAACCTTTATCGTAAATGGTAAATACAAATTAAACCTAGGCCGTGAATCTGGTATTACCGCGCCAGAAGATATTAGTAAATTAATTAACTATTTAGCGAACAAGTAAGGTTTGCTAAAACAAAAAAAGCTCCGTAAGGAGCTTTTTTTGTTTATAGGGATATAGCAATGGAAAAAGTATTAATATCGAGTTGTTTATTTGGCTTACCTGTTCGATACGATGGTAAAAGCCAAGCATTATCGCACCCGCAAATTAATGTATGGCGTAAAGAAAATAGGTTAGTTATGTTTTGTCCTGAGGTGGCTGGTGGATTGCCAACACCTAGAGCATCAGCAGAGATAAAACAAGGCAGAGTAGTAACGAGCACTTATGAGGATGTAACTAAAGAATTTAAATCAGGTGCAGCTAAAGCCCTAGACTTATGTAATGAGCATGCAATTCGTTTTGCTTTACTTAAAGAGTCGAGCCCTTCGTGTGGTAGAAATACAATTTACGATGGTAGCCATAGTGGGGTAAAAGTACAGGGCATGGGTATGACTGCTAAATTGCTGATGGAGCATCAAATTGAAGTGTTTAGTGAAAATCAAATACCAGCACTTATAAAGGTGCTGGCATTATAATATTAACTCACTATTTTCTTTGTAAGAAAACACCCGATTCTATGTGATGCGTATAAGGGAACTGATCAAATATCGCAAAGCGCTTAACATTATGAGTACGGGTTAAATGATCTAAATCGCGCTCAAGCGTTTCTGGGTTGCACGATATATAAATAATGTTCTCGTAGTTGGCCACTAAGTCACAGGTAAGGGTATCCATACCTGCGCGTGGAGGGTCGACTAAAATAGTTTGGCAATCGTAGCTTTTTAAATCTATCCCCTCTAAACGCGAAAAGGTACGTTCGCCATTCATTGCCTGGGTAAACTCTTCACTCGACATACGAATTATATCTAAGTTATCTACCTTATTTTTAGCAATGTTGTATTGCGCTGAATGCACAGAAGACTTAGATATTTCAGTAGCCAATACGCGATTAAACGAACCCGCCAATGCAATAGAGAAATTACCATTACCACAGTAAAGTTCCAGCAGGTCATTACTCAGTGGTTTACATAAGTCTTGTGCCCACTCCAGCATTTTTATATTCACTTTAGCATTAGGTTGCGTAAAGCTATTTTCTACTTGTTGATAAATAAGCTCCTGGCCGTTTACGGTTAAACACTCAGTAACAAAATCATTGCCTAGTACTTCTTTTTGTTTGCGAGCACGACCGATAAAGTCAATGTTGTATTTGCTGCTCAGTTTTTCTTTCAGGGCTTTTATTTCAGTTAGCCACTGCTCATCGAGTGGTTTGTGATAAAGCAAGCTTACTAAAATCTCGCCACTTAATGACGATAAATAATCGATTTGAAACAGCTTACGACGTAATACTTCACACGACTTTAAATTATCAATCATCACCTGCATAACTTCACCAACTAATGGCGCGGCAGGGTCAAAGGTGTCGACGCGAATTTTTTCTTTCGTGGCCTGATCAAACATAATATGAAATAGATCATCCCCATCGTGCCATACTCTAAATTCAGCACGTTGGCGGTAGTTAATTGGCTCTGAGCTAAACACCTCTAACGCTTGCACACCAAATCGCTTAAATTGCGACGTAATACGCTGCTCTTTTTCATTTAGCTGCGTATCGTACTGTGTGGTATCTATTTTAATCACTGCCATTAATGCTACTACCTTATCTATGAGATCTATTTATCGGCGCTATTGTAGGGAGCGAGCAGTATTTGTCTAGTTTTGCTGATAATAAAGTTGCTGTTTTTTTAAACATGCACTTTAGTTTTGTCACTATTAGCCGATAATAAGCTAAGTACGTAACGGAGGTGGATCATGAAAATCGGTAATTATGGCTATACGCCAAACAACAACGTAAACAAATTCAATAATAAAGAGGCGCTACAGCAGCCAACAATCCAATCTCCGCAAGAAAGTTCATTACAGCGAGGCAGAGAACTTGCTGCAAAAGTGCTTGGCGACAAAATGGCAGAGCAACTAGGTTTACCTGTTGAGCAAAAACAAGCCGATAAACCTTTATTCGATTTTGATGAAATAGTAAAAAATGTACTCGACTTTGTATCTGGTGCAGTTAATAAAGCCAAAGCCAATGGTGCCGATGACGATAAATTAAAAAATATGTTAGATGATGCGCGCACAGGTGTTCAAACCGGAATAGACGAAGCGGTTGATGAGCTAAAAGGCACCGGTGTATTTAACGAAGAAATGCAAGAGGGCATCGACAAGTCAAAAGAAGGCATTTTTGAGGGGCTTGATGAGTTTGAGCAAACCCTATTTAACCCACAAGCGGCCAGTGTTAGCGTAAGCCAAGCACAATATGTAAGTATGAGTAGCAATGCCGAGTATAAGTTTACAACGGCTGAAGGTGATGAAGTCAGTATTAGCTTTGCTGATGCATATGAGTCTCAAACAGCGAGCGGGTATCAACAAAGCAATAACAGCGAATCGTTTGCCAGCTCATCGTCGCAATCTCGAGAGCTGTCTTTTTCAATGTCAGTTAATGGTGATTTAAACGAACAAGAGCAAGATGCTATTAATGCCATGATGGAAGAGCTACAAGGTGTAAGTAAAACATTCTTTAGTGGTGATTTGGATGAAGCATTTGAGAAAGCACAAGAGCTGAGCTTAGGCAGTGAGCAACTCGTTGCATTTTCAATGGATCTTCGCCAAACAAAAACAGTCGCTACCGTTAAAAGTTATGAGCAATATCAGCCAAACCCAACAAAAGAGGTAGCCGATGCGATCGCACCTTTTAATGACGATCTAAAAAATGCATTTGATAAAGCATCGCAACTAGGCCTACAAGATCAGCTTGCCGGTATTATAGAGTGGCTAAACCAAGATCAAGCAGCAGTCGATCAGCTAGTTGATTACACCCAAGCAATGTTTGAAAACCTAAACCAATTAAATTCAGCGGGCGATGCACTCGACGCGCTAAAGTCTGAGCAAAGCTAAACTGCTTTCTTTTATAAATACCTCATGGCAAACTGCCGTTCTTAATAAACAGTAGGAACCAAAGTTTGTCAGCCCACATAATGGTATTTGATTCAGGTATAGGTGGCACCACCGTGCTTGAACATATTCAAAAGCGTATTCCAGATGCACGGTACAGTTACTTTATGGATAATGCGTTACTCCCTTATGGCGCGCAAACCCAGCAAACTATTATAGGGCGTTTGTGCTCACTCATATATTTTATTGAGCACAACGCGCTTAATGTCGACCTTATTGTTATAGCCTGCAATACAGCCTCTACATCAGCCTTAAGTGAAGTACGCAAAATTACATCAATACCTATTGTCGGCGTAGTGCCAGCAATAAAGCCTGCTGCTGAAGTAACTCGCACAAAGCACATCGGCTTATTGGCAACCCCCGCCACAGTTGCAAGCCCCTATACTCATACATTAATAAAAGAGCATGCCAGCAACATAACAGTGAGCTTATATAACAGTGTTGAGCTGGTGGCATTGGCAGAGCAGTTATTTTTCACTCAGCAGCTAGATACACTCAAACTGCACAAAGAGCTTACGCGTTTGCGCATTAACTCAGATATAGATGTACTTGTACTAGGCTGCACACATTTCCCAATTCTTAGCGATGCTATACAAGCGTACTTTAATAACGCAGTGCAATTACTCGATTCAGGCGCGGCCATTGCTAGCAGAGTAAACTACCTACTAGAGCAGCATAACTTTGGAAATAAATTTACAGACAAAAAAAAGCCGCTGCAATATTATGCAACGGCTGATGTTTTGAGTAATAAGCTAGCTATAAAGCACGTTACACTGATTGATCCGTCTCAGTACGTAAAGAGCTAGAATCATCTTCTTGTTTTTGTTTTGCCTCACGTACTTTTAGAGTACGTTGTTGGAACTCACTATCGTTTAACTTAGCAATTGCATTGTCTGCATCTGCCTGTGCCATTTCAACAAAACCAAAGCCACGACGTTTGCCAGTATTTTTATCCTTTAATAGGCGCACGTTGAAAACTTTACCTTGTTCTTCAAACAAAGCGCGAACAACACCTTCATTTGCACGATAAGGAAGATTACCAACATAAAGTGTTTTTGTTTTAACTTCAGCTTCTTCACCACCTTCCGATGATATTGCAGCAATAGCAATCCCACCAATTAATAAACCAGCACCAAATAGCAATGCTGGGCTTAAAGCTAAGCTGCCTAAAGCAAACTCAACAATAACAAAACCAACTACAGCAAGAATAACAGAGAAGATAAAAGATTTTTGATCGGGTAATTTCATTTTAGATCTACCAATAAACAGGAAATAAACATTAATTTAACATTGTGAACTTGCTATCTTAACGTCTTAAACGAACATAGCAATGAAATTTATATTAAATAATAAAAATCAGTATAAAAAAGCATCATCTTAGCCAGTGATTTAGCTAGTTTTACGCTGTTTTGCTCTATTTTTGTTCGAACAGTAAAAAGATCTAAAAAAAGGGTTGATCTGTTTTCGGATCTCCCTATAATGCGACCCCACTGAGACGGGGAACGCCAACGCATAGCGAGGCAGGAGCTGCTCACAGAGTTAAGTAAAACTTCGGTTTTAAATCTTCTAAAAAGAAAGTTTAAAATTAAGTGTTGACTCGAAAAATAAAGGATGTATTATACGCATCCCTAGCGAC
>NZ_JANIGJ010000017.1:0-48171 GCF_024518735.1 Pseudoalteromonas agarivorans | reverse complement strand
TGCTATTTCTAAGTAAGATGAGACCGAGCCTGCGAGGCGAATGGCATTATCTTCTCAAAAACGTTTTCTGTGTCACTAGGACAACTGAATGGTTTGACTCGTTTCAGACGAGTTTTTAATAACACTAACCTACTATAAATAGTAAGTGGCGTCCCCAAGGGGATTCGAACCCCTGTTACCGCCGTGAAAGGGCGGTGTCCTAGGCCTCTAGACGATGGGGACACTAAAAAGTGTCACTAGGACAACTGAATGGTTTGACTCGTTTCAGACGAGTTTTTAATAACACTACCCTACTATAAATAGTAAGTGGCGTCCCCAAGGGGATTCGAACCCCTGTTACCGCCGTGAAAGGGCGGTGTCCTAGGCCTCTAGACGATGGGGACACTAAAAAGTGTCACTAGGACAATTGATAAGTTTAACTCATATCATGAGGTGCTAAGGTAATACGTTTAATACACATAAAGACTCGAGCTTTAAGTGCTACGCTATTCTCTTGGTAAAACCACGCCTAACTATTTGTTAGATGGCGTCCCCAAGGGGATTCGAACCCCTGTTACCGCCGTGAAAGGGCGGTGTCCTAGGCCTCTAGACGATGGGGACACAGAAAACTGCTACCCTAGGACATGCACAAAGATTTGGTGGAGCTATGCGGGATCGAACCGCAGACCTCTTCGCTGCCAGCGAAGCGCTCTCCCAGCTGAGCTATAGCCCCAAACCTTTTAATACCTAACGTGTTTAACACGTTGTGTATCGCTGAGTGCGGGGCGCATTCTATGCACCCCCCAAAATAAAGTCAACAGTTTTTTATGCCACTTTATTTAAATGGTTTAATTTTCAACAAACTGGCTATCAGACATGCAAAAAAATACAATTTCGACAAAATTCGGCCTGTACTTCATCTCACAGTACTATAAACAGGTTAATTATCTATTTATACCTCGTTGATGAAGTAATAATGTTTAACATAAAAGGTATACATTTATATGCAAATTGAGTTGGGGTTAAAAAAGTACTAAAACCAAGGCTAAACCCCGTATTTAAGTGTGTTATTAAAATGCGAGGGCTCTATTCGATAACCTTATTATTAAATGCTCAACCCTTCCCTTTTTAAGTTGCTTGTACAAACATATAAAAATTGAAGTGAATTAGGCCGTCGTTAAAAGTGCTAGCAAATAATTCGTGCTGTTTTTAAACACTATGTTCCAGTTTGGGTAATAGGCTCTATTTTGTTGTCATTGTGCCAAAACCCATGGCGTTAATTAAAGTTTATTCGCACTAATGGCAATACAGATAACTGCTTATGCCCTTACCCCTTTAAAAAGTACCGTATACCAGTTCAATAATTTAAAACCTTATATAGTCATAAATCTTCTTTTTGATAAAACGTCACGCGTACTGTATCAATTTCAACATCGCCTTTTATTAGCTTATTTAAGCAATGCTTTTTATTGCAAGTAAAAATAAGGCAGTCACTTAGCTCAGATTCAGCTGTTAATTTACCCTAACAACTTAAATTTGATGATAAAGTAAACGCCAACCACCCTCCACTGTTTATAAAACCTTCATTCAGCACATTTTTATCATTCAAGTGTTGACACATTTGCAACTCTATCTATAATAGCGCCCCACAACAACGCAGCAATGTAATGTTGTTTAGATGTGGGTGATTAGCTCAGTTGGGAGAGCATCGCCCTTACAAGGCGAGGGTCACTGGTTCAAGTCCAGTATCACCCACCACTTTATTAAGTGTACACATCTAAAATTCTATATGAGTTGTTAACTCAGTTAGAAAAGAGAGCGTCACTGTTTTTAGTAAAAGAGGGTGAGGTTCACTGGTTAAAGTCCAGTACTATTATTAATAGTAGCGTTTTAATTTATATGTGGGTGATTAGCTCAGTTGGGAGAGCATCGCCCTTACAAGGCGAGGGTCACTGGTTCAAGTCCAGTATCACCCACCACATATAAAGCCTATTATTATATTAATAGTCGCGTTTTAAAATTTAATATGGGTCGTTAGCTCAGTTGGGAGAGCATCGCCCTTACAAGGCGAGGGTCACTGGTTCAAGTCCAGTACGACCCACCATTCTTAGAATGGTGCATATTAAATATATAATTTGGGTGATTAGCTCAGTTGGGAGAGCATCGCCCTTACAAGGCGAGGGTCACTGGTTCAAGTCCAGTATCACCCACCAAATTATACTAAACGTTAAATTGATAAAGTCATACCTATTATATGTGGGTGATTAGCTCAGTTGGGAGAGCATCGCCCTTACAAGGCGAGGGTCACTGGTTCAAGTCCAGTATCACCCACCACATATAAACACTTCAAAATACCTAAGTTAAAAACTTCCAAAAATATCACTCTTAATTTGTCTTTTGCAAAACGATTAATCTATACGCTATAAAATTATATAAAGGTAATTAACTCAGTTATAAGAAAAAGAGAGCATCGCTGTCCTTTACAAATAATGGCGAGGGTCACTGGTTTAAGCCAAGTAATCACCCACCACATATAAACATTTCTAAAGCATCTAAACTCTTCTTAATAATTATTATAAAAATCCTATTTGGGTAATTAATCTAGCGGTAAGAAAAAGAGAGCATCGCCGTCCTTTACAAATAAAGGCGAGTGCCACTGGTTCAAGTCCAATATCACCCGCCACGTACAAACACTCCACAAAAACCTAAATTATTTTAACTATTATTTAGAGCTGCTTTTTACCTATTAATTAAACATTGATTTTAAATCGCTAAGGCCAGGATAATATGAAGCCATCTAAACGTATGAAAATAACTTAATCTTCTAATAACCTCGGCTAATAGTTAAATTCCCTTGTAAGCAGCTAAACTGTTGATTATAGTCTGTGATAAATCAAACAACATGTAAGCCAATGCCAACTAAGATCTACGCCAAAGCCAAAATACTGATAGTGGAAGAGCAGCCCCTCGCTCAAAGCTATATGAAACAGTCGCTAGAAAGGCTTGGCTTTCGGCAATTGCACTTTGCCGATCATGCAATTGCAGCAAAAGAGCAATGTTTGGTTGAGCAATTTGATTTAATTGTATGTTCATTTAATTTAAGCAAACACCAAGACGGCTACCAACTCTACGAAGAACTCCGTGTTAAGCAACTGATAAAAAACTCCACCGCGTTTATTTTTATTTCTGCAGAAACCAGTGGTGCGCTAGTGCATAGCGTTTTAGAGCTTCAACCCGACGACTTTTTGGTAAAGCCATTTACGGTACAAGAGTTAAAAACGCGGATTGAGCGTATTCTAAAACGTAAAAATGAGCTTCAGAGCATTTATACATTAGTAGATGATGGCAACGACTCTAAAGCAATAAAAGTAATCGATGCTGCTTTAAATAAAAAAAACAATATATACAGCCCTATCCTCCTTCGCTTAAAAGGAGATGCACTGCTTAGGCTAAACCGCAGTGAAGAAGCTAAAGACTTTTTTACCTCGGTGCTAGACATACAAAAATTTGCCTGGGCTAAAGTTGGTTTAGTAGAAGCCCTGATTGCTAATAATGAGCATATTCTTGCTCAACGCATGTTAAAAACCATGCTTGAGCGCCATGAAACACGTTTAGTTGCACTGGATTTACTCGGCCGATTAGAAATAAAACTAAACCAATTTGAATTGGCACAAGATTTTTTAAGCCAAGCAGTCGATATCGCACCACGTAACATCCAAAGACAAAAATCGTTAAGCAATGTTTCGTTAATAAACCACGATTACGAAAAGAGCTATTTAACCCAAAAAGACATAGCCAGCTATGCGCGTCATTCTATTCATGACAGCCCCGACATCTATCTCAATGCTGCCCGTGCCGGTATAGACTTTGCTTTAACCACAGATCAAACAGACCAAATACAACGTATTTCGCGTCAAACTAATAAATACATAAATGATTTAAAAAAGCAGTTTCCTAACAACGCAAATCAATCTCAAATTGATGTACTTAATGCGCGTTTACACTATTTAAAAGACGAGCACCAAAAAGCCAAGCGCTTGATAGAGCAACTTGATGACGACGATACGTTAATACGCTCTGTAGATGGGGCACTTGATAAAGCAAAAGCGTTTCACGAGCTGGGTTTTCATCAAAAAGCACAAACATTATTTAACCAAATAATTAGCCATTGTAAGCGCCACCCCAATATGAGTGATACAACTTACCTGCGTTACATTCAACAGCAGCAAAGTGAGCGTCGCGATATTAAAATGGGCCCTAAAGAGCTTAACAACCATGCAGTAACTCAATTTAATAGAGGGCAATTAAATACGGCGTTAGAGGCGTTTACGCAAGCATTTAGAGTAATGCCGCGTAACCCAAGCATTGCGCTTAATTTATTACAGTGTTTGTTTGATTCGACAAAACAAAAAGGCGGCACTTTTAACTTGGTTATTGCTAAAAAGTGTTACGCCCTTTTGAGTAATTCTACACTGCAGCCAGATCAGTCGCAGCGATTAGATAAAATTTTGCATATGGCAAAAGAAATGAAACTCGATATTCAATCCCCCTAGCGCTAACTAGCGGCTAAAAATAGCTGTTTTATCTAGATTGAAGGCTAACTATATAATTAAAGCTTTTTCATTGCAGCGGCATTTACACAATAGCGCAAACCTGACGGTGCTGGTCCATCAGGAAAAATATGCCCTAAGTGTGCATCACACACATTACACACCACTTCAACGCGCTGCATACCATGGCTTAAATCGTTCACATAACCAATTGCATCGACAGTTGCAGGCTGCGTAAATGATGGCCAGCCTGTGCCGCTATCAAACTTTTCATCGGCATCAAAAAGTAAATTATCGCAGCATACACACGCGTATTTACCCGGTTCTAGTAATGTGCAACTTTGTGAGCTGTGTGGGCGTTCTGTGCCCTTTTTACGTGCCACATAATATTGCTCATCACTTAGCATTGCCTGCCATTGCGCGTCTGTTTTTACAACCTTTTCGCGTGGCGTAGGATTGCCATTATTCGCAAAATTTATAACATCATTCCAAGTAAGCATAGTAGCCTCCTTCGGTATTAATAAGTGATTAGGGTCTGTTGATCTTTCAAGGTTAAATTTGCAGCAGTCTGTTTGGTATTTAGGCAAGGCAGAGCCTATGCAGTGTGGTTATTCCCCATAATTGGGCGATAACGTAGCATTAATGCCAAACAGACGCTGCCCAACGGGTTCTTCCTAGGGGCTATTTACTCTTTGTTGCTCAGCTTTTACTTAGCCCACTAGGTTACAAACTTCGCGCCGCGATTAAATAGCCCCTAGTTTGAACAAACTTTAATCCGCAAAGTTCAACAGCCCCTAACTAAAGCGAATAGTTTGCTTTTCGTGATCTGAAAGTATGCGCTTCATGTAGGCGTCTATGTCATTTTTTTGTGCGGGTAAACTTACACTAAATTGTCGCTCGTTATTGCTATGAATAATAAGCTCATCGTTCTTACTTTCTATATGTTCAATGTTGCCAATAACAAGCCATTGCGGGCCAAATTTTTTATCAAAAAAACCTGCCAAGCTAAATAACATTAAGTGCTGTGCATCGCGCTGAATAAAATTATCAAGCGTATTGCGCTTTTTAAAGGCGGGTGTCAGCCTGTAACAACACGAACAAAACACAAATAACCATAATCCTATTACGGCAGAAAACCAAATATGATCAGTTAACGATGTAAACAACACCAAAGCGCCTAAAATAATGCCAATACCAAGCACTACAAGGGCAATTTTTTTATTAATGTTATCCATTTAGCTCCCTTTTATTTAGCGTTTTTATCATCTGCTTTTTCGGTAGGCTCTGGCCAATCGTTAAAAAACACCTGCAAATAACGACTCTTTGCCAAGTACCACATTACCCAAAACACAATCACCATTTGCACAGCTAAAAATAGTGAAAACCTGTAATGACTATGTGCAGCTTGTATTGTTAACCAGCTTAAATCAGTTATTGCGCACACCAGTAACGGCCAGCGCATGTAGCGCCACACCATCGCTAAACGCGCACTTTGCTGATGAGAGTCGCGCGGTCGTCTTAAGCAAAATAAAAAAGTGGGCACTATCGCAATAGCGCCAATCGAAATTGCGATAAAAAAATCGTTTTTAGATTTAAAAAATAGCGACATTAAATCAAGCTCAGGGCGACGACTCAGCGCCGCTATAACCCAAATAAAATACGCACGTAGTAACACCAATAAACTTAGATGAAATGCAATTGGCGTACGGTAGCTTCCGTATTTATCCCAGTACTCGGGTCCATATCGGCTCATTTTACTACCCTAAGCATTGTACTTATCAAACAGTGCAATTAAGTCGTCTTCGCTAAGTATGTCTATGCCTAAATCTTGTGCTTTAGTTAATTTAGAGCCGGCTTTTTCGCCCGCCACCAATGCATCTGTTTTAGCCGACACACTACCGGCTACTTTTGCACCTAACTGTTGTAAGCGTGCTTTAGCATCGTTTCGGTTTAAAGTATTAAGAGTGCCAGTTAATACATAGGTTAGCCCAGCTAAGGGTTGCTCATCCTCTGAAGGCGGCGTTAGCGCTGGCCAATTAATACCTTGTTCAATTAAAGCATTAACCACATCTACATTATGTTGCTCATCAAAAAAGCCTCGAACATGAGTTGCTACAATAACGCCTACATCGCTCACTTGTGTAAGGCTTTCAATACTTGCTTGGGTTACCTTTTCAAGTGTTAAAAAATGATTTGCTAAGTTTTGCGCTGTGGCCTCGCCTACCTCACGAATACCCAGCGAATATAAAAACTTTGCAAGCGTAGTTGTTTTTGCAACTTCAAGCGCATCCACTAAGTTTTTAGCCGACTTAGGGCCCATACGCTCAAGTGACTCAAAGTGACCTTGTTTTAATATAAATAAATCTGCGGGGGTTTTTACCAGCTCTCTATCAACCAGCTGATCAACTATTTTGTCGCCTAAGCCATCTATATCAAGCGCTTTGCGTGATGCGAAATGCTTTATCGCTTGTTTACGCTGAGCTTGGCACACTAAGCCACCGGTACAACGAGCCACGGCCTCGCCTTCTACTTTTTCAACGTGTGAGTCACAAATGGGGCAACTGGCAGGAAATACAATGTCGCGTGCATCATCTGGGCGGCGCTCAAGTACTACTTGTGTAATTTGCGGAATAACATCGCCGGCGCGGCGTATAATTACTGTATCGCCTACCTTTACGCCTAAGCGGGCTATTTCATCGCCATTGTGCAGCGTTGCGTTTGATACCGTAACACCGCCTACAAATACAGGCTCTAAACGCGCTACCGGCGTTATAGCGCCTGTGCGGCCAACCTGAAATTCTACATCAAGTAACTGGGTTATTTCTTCTTGCGCAGGAAACTTATAAGCAATTGCCCAGCGCGGTGCACGTGCAACAAACCCTAAACGCTCTTGTAAGGCTTTTTGGTTTATTTTAATTACTACGCCATCAATTTCATATTTAAGCTCACTTCTGCGCGTTAAAATATCACTGTAGTAATCTAAAGCCGCTTGCGTACCTTCAACTAACTTTGTTTCTGGGCACAGCGGTAAACCCCAATCAGTTAATTTTGCCAATTGTTGGTAGTGATCCTCAGGGATTATGCCATCGGCCACCAGCCCTGTGCTATACGCATAAAACATTAGCGGGCGCTTAGCGGTAATTTTTGAATCAAGCTGGCGTAGACTACCTGCGGCTGCATTTCGAGGATTTACAAATACTTTTTCGCCTCGTTTTTCGGCTTCGCTGTTTAGTTTTTCGAACCCTGCGCTATCCATAAATACTTCGCCACGTACTTCAAGCTCTGCTGGGTAATCGCCACGCAGCTTAAGGGGCACATTGCGGATTGTTTTTACATTTTGTGTGATATTCTCGCCAGTAAAACCATCGCCACGAGTTGCGGCCTGCACAAGCACGCCGTCACGGTAAATAATCGACACAGCCAAGCCATCTAACTTGGGCTCACAACAAAAAGTGAGCTCATCTTGGCTCATTAAACGCTCTTTAATGCGGCGGTTAAAGGCGCTAAATTCTTCTTCACTAAAGGCGTTATCAAGCGATAACATAGGCACTTGGTGAGCAACTTGTTCAAATTTACTCAGCGCAGCGCCTCCTACCTTTTGAGTGGGTGAGTCTGGCGTTAAAAATTCTGGGTTTTCTCTTTCAAGGGCGCTTAACTCGCGCAATAGTCTGTCGTATTCTGCATCAGGAATACTGGGTGTATCAAGGACATAATAATTGTAGTTGTGTTGCTCTAACGTACTACGAAGATGATTAATTTGCTCACTAATGCTGCTAGACATTTAAACCTCAAAAAACATAAAAAAAGCCACTTTTAGGTAAGTGGCTTAATAAAAATAATGTGTGCGTATAAATTACGCAGAAAATGCACGAACCTGCTCAACATATTGACGAACGCGCTCAACGGTCATTTCTTCACGCTCGGCATCTAAAATTTGTGCACCAAATTCATCGGCAATTTTCTTAGCTGCGCTATGTAACATATTAAAAGCAGCTAGCCCATCGCCTTCACAAGGTAAAGTCATAAATAAGCTAACCCCTGCGGTACTAAACTGTTCCATATTATCAATATCAAACGTACCTGGGTTATACATATTTACTAATCTAAATAACACTGGACCTTGCCCTGCAGGGTCTATGTGGCGATTAAAAAAGCCTTCTTCTGAATATTTAAATCCTAAGGTATTTACTGCAGGCAATAACTTACTGCCTTGCATGCTTAGCCCCTCAGGCATTTGAATATGCACAATAACAAAGTCAGACACATCTGCTGGCGCTTCTTTTTCGCTCTCTGGATCTGGTTCTAGCTCTGGCTCTTGAACTACTTGCAGGTCGTCTTCAATGGGTGTTTGCGCCACGCTAGTATCTATTTGCGGCTCGTTTGCATCAAAGTTTAACTCACCAAATTGCGGCTCATCTCGCTGGGCAACAACCGGCTCTTTAGGTTCAACTGGTGTATGCGAAGGTGTATCTTGCATTGGTTCAACCCGCTCTGAAGGCGCTACCTCTGGGCTGTCTTTTTTTCTAACTGACCATAAACCATGTACTAATAAGCCACCTATGACAAGTACACTGATCACAATTAAAACCAATCTTAGTTCTTCGGCCATCCCCTCACCTTTTATTATTTGTTATGCCTAAACCCGTGTATTAATTAACACTAATACGCTTAAAATAAACTGTTATGTGTGTGCAAGTTGCACTGCTTGTTCTATATCTACTGCTACCATGCGTGATACGCCTGGCTCTGCCATAGTAACGCCAGTTAAACGCCCTGCCATTTCCATCGCAATTTTATTATGACTAATATAAATAAACTGCACCGATTGTGACATTTCTTCAACCAAACGGCAAAAGCGTACCACGTTAGCATCATCAAGCGGCGCATCTACTTCATCCAGCATACAGAATGGAGCTGGATTGAGCCTGAATATAGAAAACACCAATGATAATGCGCTCAGCGCTTTTTCTCCACCACTTAACAGATGAATTGTCGAATTTTTCTTGCCTGGTGGCTGTGCCATTATACTAACACCACTTTCGAGTAAATCGTCACTGGTTAATTCTAAATACGCGCTACCACCGCCAAATACTTTTGGAAATAGCTCGGCAAAGTCGTTGTTCACTTGATCGAAGGTAGCTTTAAAGCGTGTTTTGGTTTCGCTGTCAATTTTACGAATCGCCCCTTCAAGCGTATTTAACGCTTTGGTTAAATCCTCAAGTTGATTATTCAGATAATCGCTGCGCTCTTTAGCTTGTTCAAACTCATCTATTGCGGCTAAATTAACTGGACCTAGCTTATCTAATTGATGCACAAGCCCACTGATCTGATTTTGCGCTGCATTTAAACTCAGTGAATCAGGCAGTGTATCTAAAACACTTTTTAAACTTTGCTTTAATTCTTCAAGCGGCTCAAGTGCTGCCTGCGCTTTTATAATTAGGCTTTGCTCTTCAATACTTAGCTTTTGATGTTGTTCTTGCAAACCTGTCAGCTCACCTTGAGAGTGCTTAAGGCTGGCTTGTTTACTTATAAGTGTTTGCTTTGCCTCGTTAAGCTTTTTTTGTAACGCAACCAAGCTAGCTTCGCCCTGCTGATGTTTTATTAAAAGCTGTGCTATTTGCTCAGTGAGCTCTTGCTCGGGTATAAGCAACGCTTCCATTTGCGCTTGCAGCTCTTTTGCTTCTTCTTGCGCACTAATGAGCTCTTGCTCAGCATGATTAAGCTTTGATTGACTAAGCTGCCACTCACTGTGTGCTTTTTGCTCTTTTAACGTGGCCTGATGCGCTTGTGTTTTATATTGCTCAAGTGTAGCTGCAGCTTGGCTGTATGCAGTATTACTGCGTGTGCAAGCGGCGTCGGCGCTTGCCAGTTCGTCAGCTAAATTATGTTGCTGTTGATGTAACACTTCAAGCGCACTGTTGTGCTCATCGCGCGTTTTTAATAATTGTGATTGCTCAGTGGTTAATGCACGCTTTTGTTGCTGGTACTTTTCTAGTTGCTGTAAAAATTGTGCTACTTGCTCTTTTAACATGTCGCTGCGCGTAGTGGCCACGGCAATGTTTTGTGCTAATTGATGAATTGCGTTTTTAAGTACCGCTAACTCATCACTCAGCTTTTGCTGCTGTGTTTTTAGCGCATTAAGATTCTCAAAATCCCTTGCGAGGGTATTTTCGGCCTCTACTAAGCTCGCTGTTTTTTGCTTTAACTGTGTGTGTTTTAAAAGTTGTGAGTTTTCGGCGTTTTTGTCTGCGCTACGGTGCCAGTTTCGAGCATGTAAAGCACCGCTTTTATCCATAACCGCAATATAAAACGTATCATTTAACACAGCGAGTTCGGCGTTTTCGCTGTACGCAATACGGGTCAGTAAATCTGGATAAACACCCTCAGTAATTAACGCCGCAACGCTATTTACTGGTATTTCACTCTTATGCGGCCACACACTATTGTTGCTTTGCACATCGGCTACATTTAGGTGCTCAAGCGTTTGCAGTGCCTGTTCAACTATATGTTCAAACCCTGGTTTTACCTGTAATTGATTAAATAAAGTGTGCTGCTTATTGTCATCTTCAATCCCTAAACTACTTTTAAGCCCAGCAATGCGAGCTTTTAGCTCATTAACGTGCTGTAAGCTTTGCTGATGTTGCTGCTCAGCGTCATTTACTAAATCGGTTTGCTCTTTAAGCGCTGCGGTGCAGTGTGTTTGCGCCGTTTGCTTACTGGCAAGCTCTTGAGTTAGGGTTTGTTTGTATTTTTGTTGCTCGGCTAGTTGCTGCTCTAAGTGGCTACTTTTAATATCGTCAATTTGGCTATTTAGTTGGCTTAGCTGTGTGTTTACATGGGTTAAGGCTTGCTCTGTTTGCTTAACACTACTTTGCTGCGCCTGTACTTTATTATTAAGCGCGTGTTGTTGTTGATTAAGGCTTTGCCACGCGTTTGTGTGCTTATTTTTTTCATCTGCTAAATCTGCAAGTGTAAGGGTAAGCTCTTCAACTTGTTCGCTGCACTCTAAACTGTACTCGCTTATCTCTTGGTGGCTCACAGATAACTGCTCACACACATTTTGTTGCTGTGTTTTTAGCGCTTCACTTTGCAGCTTTCGCTGCTCAAGCTTAACCACACTTTGTTTAAGTGTTTGCGTTTGCTGTTTAATATTAATGTGTTGTTGTTCGGCGCGGGTCAGTTCTGTGTGGGTAACGTGTTGCTGATGCTGCGCATCGTTAAGCGCATCTTGCTCTGCATTTACTTGAGCCTCTAGGCTTGCAAGCACATCGTCGTGGCCTGAGTGAGCCGTTTTAAAAAAGGCGATTTGCTCATTAAGCTTTTTGATTTGCTCACTTTTTTCAAGCTGTTGTTGATGCAGCTTTTGCCATTTCAATACAGCCACTTGGCCTTTTAAGGTACGCTCTTGCGCTTTTAAATCGCGGTATTTTTTCGCATCAACCGACTGCACAGCCAGTTTATCTAGTTGCGCTTGTAACTCTTTACGCACATCAAGTAAACGCTCAAGGTTTTCGCGGGTACTTTTAATTCGGGTTTGCGTTTCGCGGCGGCGTTCTTTGTATTTAGACACACCCGCGGCTTCTTCTAAAAATACGCGCAGCTCTTGAGGTTTGCTCTCGATTAAACGCGAGATCATCCCTTGCTCTATAATTGCGTAACTACGCGGGCCAAGCCCGGTGCCTAAAAATATATCGGTAATATCGCGCTTACGACATTTGCTCCCATTTAAAAAGTACAGCGATTGGCCATCGCGTGTTACTAAACGCTTAATCGCTATTTGGTTTCTGTCGGCAAATGTATTAGGTAAATCACCTTGAGTGTTATCAAAAATAAGCTCTACTGAGGCTTGCGAGATAGGTTTACGATTAGTTGAGCCATTAAAAATAACATCGGTCATGGCATCGCCACGCAAGTTTTTAGCTGAGCTTTCACCAAGCACCCATCGCACAGCGTCAATCACGTTTGATTTGCCACAGCCGTTAGGCCCAACAACACACGTCATTTGATCAGGAAATGGAATTTTAGTGGGCTCTACAAACGATTTAAAGCCCGCTAATTTAATAGTGCTTAAGCGCATCTTATTGTTATTACCGATTATTATTGTTATTACTTACAAACAATTTAACTCATAAACAGTTAAAAAGTTAAGTTTGGCGTTTAAAGTTATCTAAAATAATACCTGTGGCCATTGCCACATTAAGTGACTCTGCCTCACCAAAAGCCGGTATGGTTATTTTGTCGCTTACTAATTTTGCACACTGCTCGCGTATGCCATGCGACTCACTGCCCATAAGCAATACACCCTTTGCGCTAAAATCCGTTGTATGTACGCTTTGCCCATCTAAAAATGCCCCATAAATAGGCATATTTAATGTTCGTAAGTATTCAGGTAGCTCTACTTGGCTTACCGACACTCTGACAAACGAACCCATGGTAGCGCTAATTGTTTTAGGGTTGTAAGCATCGGCGCTGTCGGTACTTGTTACTATATGTTTAATGCCATACCAATCGGCAACTCTGATAATAGTGCCTAAATTGCCCGGATCAGAAACCCCATCAAGCGCCAATATTAAGCCGGTATTATTAGGTAAATCAGCCTTTGGCATATCAACCACTGCAATGGCCGCGTTATTACTCACTAAGGTACTGACTTTAGTCAGCGACTCTTCTTCTGCTGGCGTAAAATCTACTTCTGGAAACTGGTTTTGGTGAGTATTTATAAACGCCTGTGTTGCAAATATATCAACCGCCTTTAATGGGCTGTTTAACAACTCAAGTACGTTTTTTTCACCTTGTACAAGGTATTGATTATATTGCTTTCGGTACTTTTTTTGGCCAAGTTGGCGAATAAGCTTGAGTTGGTTTTTTGAAATCATAACAGCCCCATAAAATTATCGCCCTAGTATACCAGAGATGATTTAAAGTGCAGCACCACATATATTAAAAGCAGCGCCATTGTAGGCTGTAAGGCTATTAAAGATTGAGCTTTGCACCAAATTTAGGTAAATTAACAAAAAAACAACATGGATATAATTTTAATGGAATCAATACACCCTACTCCCCCAGAAACCACCCCTGCAGTAAGTGAACCTGCTGCCCCTATTTTTAGCGGCAAAGTACAGTTTAGCGGTAAAGGCGGTGAGTTTTTTGGTATTTGGATAGTCAATATTTTACTGAGCGTACTTACTTTAGGTATTTACTCGGCTTGGGCAAAAGTGCGCACAATGCGATACTTTTATGGCCACACCCGCATTGACGGACACAGCTTTGACTACTTAGCCACCCCTATGCAAATTTTAAAAGGCCGTATTTTAGCGGTTATTGTATTTTTAATTTACTCCTTTGGTAGCAGCTTTTTTCCTCTTGTAGGCTTACTATTTGCGGTTGCTTTTATCTTTTTAATGCCGTGGATTATTAACCAAGGCCTGCGCTTTAATATGCGTATGACCCGTCATCGAAATGTACGCTTTGCATTTAAAGGCGATTACGGCGAAGCCTTCATTAACTTTATTCTTTTACCTATTGCCAGTATTTTTACCCTTTATTTATTAATGCCGTATGTTTTAAAACGTATCGACACGTACATACATAGCAATATTAGCTACGGTGACACGCCATTAACCGTAAACCTTAAAGGTGAAACCTACTACTTAACCGCCCTTATTTGCTTTGTTGTGAGCTCTATCACTATGGTGATATTTATGGCTGTATTAGGCTTATTTGGGCTTGATTTAATGAATGTAGAAAACCAACAAGCTGCACAAGATCCAGCCAAAATGGGCATTATGTTTGGTGGATTAATGATTGCTTACGTATTTATGATTGCGATAGTAACCGCTGTTTGGGCTGCGGCTATTCGTAATCATATTTTTGATAACAGTCAATTTGAAGACGTAGCGTCATTTAAATCAGAGCTTAAGCCTATTCCTTTTGCCATATTACTATTAACCAATATGCTGGCAATCGTGTTTTCTTTAGGGCTTGCCTACCCGTGGACCAAAGTGCGTACATCGAGAATGCTTGCCGAGGTTACAACCGTTAATATTTACCCTAGTGCGCTAAATTTAGTTGATACCGCGCAACAAGAGCAGTCATCGTTTGCTGAAGAAGCAGCCAATGTATTTGATATTGACCTATCGCTAACCTAAGAGCTTATTATGCACGTACAGGGACATTACTTCCCCAAGGCATCAAGCAATTACCAGCAAGGTGTCGCTAGTATTAGCGACACCTGTGTTGAGATTAGCTACGATGACCAGCTTATTTCAAGCCATGCAATAAGCGATATAACACTCACCTCTGGCCTAGCTGGGCTTGCTGATGAACTAAATTTTAATGATGGCAGCCGCTTTATTCCTACTGATGTAAATTATCGCTGGCCTTTTAAAGCAAATAAGCATGACCTACTAAAGCGCCTTGAAAAAAGTAAATGGGCTATTATCGCGGCCGTTATTTTTACACCGCTTTTTATGTGGTTAATGCTTTATAAAGTTGTGCCCGCTATTGCTGTTTACAGTGTTGATACTCTGCCGCGCAGTGTAGTAGAGCAAATGGGTGAACAAAGCTTTACCATAATTGAAAAGCTCGCGCTTGATGACAGTGAGCTGCCTAATGAGCAACAAACTAAAGTACAACAACACTTTAATACCATGCTTAATGCGCTCTCGCTTGAGCCATCGGTTTATAGGTTATCGTTTTATAAATCAGAGGCCTTTGGAGCGAATGCGTTTGCAATGCCCCATGGACGTATTGTCGTAACCGATGAGTTAGCAAATTTATTAGCCGATAAACCCAACGCACTAAAAGCCGTATTACTTCACGAAATTGGCCATGTAGTCCACCAGCATAGCGTACGCATGACTGCGCAATCGGCAGCCAGTACCATTGTACTTGCGGTTATATTTGGTGATTTAGAAGGCATAGCAGAAGTGGTACTAGGTACGGGGGCATCTTTTGCACAGCAAGGGTTTTCTCGTGATATGGAGCGCGAGGCAGATAGCTATGCACTCATTCAACTTGAAAACTTAGGGTATTCAAGCAACGACTTTGCCGATGCCATTGAAGCATTACAAGGTGCGCACACCAGCGAAAACGAACACCTTGAAAAGGTAAATAATTTGCTCGAATATTTATCTAGCCACCCAAGTGCACAAGAGCGAATAGACAATGCGAGGAAATAACCCCGGTTATATACAAATTGCTCGCTACATAGTGAGTTTAAGTTGAGTATACTAATTCGATTAACTATAGGAGCTATTTTAACGATAAATAAATCATTTAGTAACTAGGCAAAAAATTTTGTGTTTAGTGGTTCTAAATAGAGATTTTTTAACGACGTTAGTAATTGATTTAGTACGTTAAATTGTTCAAATAGTTATTTGGGTTAGTATCATTCACGGCTTTTTTCCAAAGCTTTATCATATTGCCCCGCTTGAAAAACTAATGACTGGTAGTGCGGGTTTTTCAGCAGAAGTGTCCGACTTAATTACACGTTCGGCGGGTATTGGCGAAATTATATTTGGCGTGTGCTTATTAGTGTTTTATAAAAATAAGCACATCGTTATTTTAAATATTTTAGCGCTTTTAGGGCTTTTGTTAGCGGTTGTAGTAATGCAGCCACAATTACTCATTGAAGCATTTAATCCAGTAACCACTAACTTGCCGCTGATTGGCTTAAGTTTTATTTGGTTAAAAGAAATTACTAAATAATCGGTATCTTTAAAATAAAAAAGGTATGCCTGCGCATACCTTTTTTGTAGTGTTTAACTTATAGCGTTAATACTTATTTTTATGTGTCCACAGGTGCAATAATTCACTGGCAATTGTTGCTGCGGCAATAGCGGTAAGCTCACTTTGGTCGTACGAGGGTGAAACCTCTACCACATCCATTCCCACCATATTTATGCCTTTAAGTGCGCGCAGTATTTTAAGCACTTTATCTGATGTTAAACCACCGCATACAGGTGTGCCTGTACCTGGTGCAAATGCAGGGTCTAAACAATCTATATCAAACGTTAAGTAAACGGGTAAGTCGCCTACTCGCTCACGAATTTGCGCTGCTATTTCATTAGCGTGCAAATCGTTAGCTTGCATTGCATCAATCACTGCAAACTCATGCTTTGATTGGTCAAAGTCGGTACGAATACCAATTTGGATACTGTGCTCTACATCAATCAGCCCTTCCATGGGTGCATGATAAAACATAGTGCCGTGATCAAAACGCGAGCCATTGCTGTATGTATCAGTGTGCGCATCAAAATGAACCAGTGCCATTTTGCCATGTATCTTTGCATGCGCGCGCAATAGCGGAAGCGTTACAAAGTGATCGCCACCAAGGCCTAAGAGCGTTGCCCCTTGGCGAAGTATTTGCTCTGCAGCCATTTCTAGCTGTGCCGTAAAATACTCAGGATCGCCTACCGGATAAGTAAAGTCCCCCGCATCAGCAACCGTTAAACGCTCAAACAAAGGAAATGTCCACGGGTATTTAGTGTCTTCCCAGGCTAAATGTACCGACGCTCTGCGAATGGCATCGGGCCCTAAGCGAGCACCGGGGCGACCCGATGTTGCTAAATCAAAGGGTAAGCCTAGTACAACGACATCTGCATCAATGGCATTAATGTTTTGCACCATAGGACGACGTAAAAACGTCATCCCGTTTGAATACAATGAGTGGTCAACATGACCAAACAAGCTAGACATTGCTTATAACTCTTCTAAATAAGTGTAGCCATTAAGGCCGCTTTGCAACTCGTCTAAAACGCTTTGCTGTTCATTTTTATCTATTTTTGCAGACACTAACTGCGCGTACGACTGCTGAAAGCTCTCAACATCTAAATGTACATAGCGCATCATATCGGCTACGGTATCGCCTTGGTTTATCTCACTAATACTGGCAACGCCTTGCTCATCCATATTGATAATAGCGCTGTGCGTATCGCCAAATAAATTGTGCATATCACCTAAAATTTCTTGGTACGCACCCACTAAGAAAAAGCCCATTAAGTAAGGTTTATCAGCACTGTACTCAGGTACGGGTAATGTGCTTTCAATACCTTGGCCATCAACATAGTGCTCAAGCGCGCCGTCTGAATCACAGGTAATATCAAGTAATACAGCACGTTTTTTTGGTGCTTCGGTTAAACCACTTAATGGCAATACCGGAAACACTTGATCAATCCCCCACGCATCAGGAAGCGATTGAAAAAGCGAAAAGTTTACAAAAAACTTATCGGCTAAACGTGCGTTCAACTCGTCAATAATCGGGCGATGGAAACGGTTTTTGTTATCCATGTGTTTGTTAAGCTCATAACAAATACGTAAGTTAACTTGCTCTGCCCACGCACGCTGCGTTAAATCTAAAAGTCCAAGTGCAAACTGGTTATGCGCCTCAGCTAAATCCCCTTGGCTGTCGTGGTAAATTTCAATCAGTGCGCGGTCGTCAGTTAAATCGGTTAACTGCACAAACGATGCCCACATATTATTTAATAAAAGCGGTGCATCTGCTGCTGGCGCTACTAACTCTTCTGGCGTGTAACTTTCAGTACCAATAACATTAGAAATAAGCACCGCATGGTGCGCCGTTAGTGCACGCCCCGACTCAGAAATAATCGTCGGCATGGGCTGCGCGTATTGCTTACAGGTATCGCCTATGGTGTACACAATATTATTTGCATACTCAGCTAAGCTGTAGTTCATTGAGTTATGCGATTGGCTGCGGGTACCATCGTAATCAATAGCTAAACCGCCCCCTACATCTAAGCACTCAATGCTTGCACCTAATTTGCGTAGCTCACAGTAAAAACGCGCGGCTTCGCTCACACCTAAACGCACATCACGAATGTTTGCCATTTGCGAGCCTAAGTGAAAATGCACAAGTTGCATTAAATCAAGTTGGCCGGCCTCTTTTAAACGATTAACTACATGCAAAACTTGTGACGCAGATAAACCAAATTTAGATTTTTCGCCGCCACTTGCTTGCCACTTTCCTTTGCCTTGCGATGCTAAACGAACGCGAATACCAATACGTGGTTTAACATTTAGCGCTTTTGCTTGGCTAAGTACCATGTCGAGCTCAGAGAGTTTTTCAAGCACTATGTATACTTTGTGGCCTAGCTTTTCGCCAATCAGTGCTAAGCGCACATATTCTTTGTCTTTGTAGCCATTACATACAATCACTGCACTGGTTTTTTCTGCCATTGCCAAAACAGTTAATAGCTCTGGCTTGCTGCCCGCCTCAAGGCCTAATTGTTTTTTTTCTAATTCGGCTTGGCTTGCTACTATTTCTTCAACCACTTCGCGTTGTTGGTTTACTTTAATTGGGTAAACTAATAAGTAGTCTTTGGGGTAACCATAGTTTTCAATCGCGGTATTGAACGCGCCACATAAACTGTGCACACGATGATGTAAAATTTGTGGAAAGCGCACTAAAGCCGGTAAGCTTAAGCCTTTTTCTTCTAGCTGCTTTGCGATATCTGTTAATGCAATAGTTTGCTCTGGGGCGTGAGCCTTTGGCGCAACATACACATCACCTTGATCATTAATACCAAAAAAACCTTGGCTCCAATGACGAACATTGTAACTCGTGCGAGCTTGTTCTAGTGATGTTGTCTCTTTCATTTATCTTTCTCTTTTATTTAATGAATGCCGGTTCGGCCAAGTGCGCGCATTAAAAGAAAAATAGACTTTTAAGTCCAACAAGTATTTTTACTCGTAACGAGTGATTTTTAGTGTTGAGAGAAAAAACACCTACACCTTAGCTTTTACAGCTAACCGCCTTTAGTAAAGCAAGCTGGTTATGCGGCTAAAAAATAAGTACAGCTGTACTTTTTTAAGATAAAATAGAACAACTGTACTTATTTGGTATAAACATGAAACAAATTTATTTTAATCAAAACAAGCCACCTAAATTTTCTAAAATAACAAAGGCTGCCACTTTTGGTCTGACCAAAACATTTCCTAAACTCAGTGCCCGCCTTGCTATGAAGGTATTTTGTAACCCGCATAGCCGACGCCAATACGAATTTAGAACATGTATACAGCCAATTAATATTAAACTTACTACCGAGCTTGGCGCTGTAAACCTGTACTATTTTAGCCTAGCCGAAAACACTAAAACGGTATTTTTATCTCATGGCTGGGCCGATAGCACTAATCGGTTTACTGCTTTAATAGATGAACTACTTGAAAAAGGCTTTAATGTTTACTCAATTGATCACATAGGCCATGGCTATTCGCACGGCAATACCTCGCACTTATACGGGTATATGCAGGGCCTAACAGCGGCTTTTGAGTACTTTAATGGGCAAAATATTACAATTAATAGAGTCGTTACACACTCTATGGGCGGTGTTGCTTTGTTAAACTTAGCGCCTCATTATTTAGAGAATAAAAAAATTGTGATGATCTCTGCCCCTGCACAAATATTTGAAGCCATGTTTGCTAAGGTCAGGCAAGTGGGTATTTCTGAGCTCATGCTAGAAAATATGCTTAATAAGGTATCGGATAAATATGGTATTAGCTGGCAAAACCTTCACCCTGATCATTCTAAAAATAAAATTAACGAAAACATGTTGTTTATTCATGATAAAAATGACTCAGTGGCAAGCTTTGAGGCAATAAAATTATTAACTGAGAACACACCTGCAACACTTGTGGCCACACAAGAGCTGGGGCACGTGCGCATTTTAAAAAGCCAATACGTGTACGACCAAATAACACGCTTTATGGATTAACGATGAAAAAAAGTGAGAGCACAAAACGCAATATTTTGCACAAAGGAATGGCCTATGCGGCTGCACATGGTTTATATAGCTTGTCGATAGGAAAAATAGCGGCAGTGACTAACATGTCGCGTACCGGGGTGATCTCACACTTTGCCAATAAAGAAGATATGCAAGTGGCTATTTTGGCCTACACCGAAGAAGAGTTTAGAAAACAGGTTGTTGATATATCTGTTGATGAAGATGCGTTAATTCATTTAAATAATTTTCAGCAACGCTGGCTTGAGTGGCTCAATTTTTTAGATACGGTATCGCCTGGTAAGCAGGCAAGTTGCCCGCTCATTAAAGCATCGGTAGAGTTTAAAGCAAGCCCCAACTGTTTGGTAAGGCAGTTTATGCAAGACCAACACTTAAAAATGATTAACTACCTCACTAAACTTGCAGTTAACTGCCAAGCACAAGGCTACTTTAGCCAAGACAAAGAGCCAAGCATTTTTGCGTATGAGTTTTATGGCTTATATACCGGGCATGTTGTACAAACAAGCTTAATAGATAATCCAGCTTTATCGCTTACTTATAAAAAAGTAGTTGGCAATTTAATTGCGCGATATATGCGTTAACAGTGGCCTGTAAGGCGTTTTCCACCTTAATATGGCGTACTTTTTAAGCGCTTTTAGGTGCAAAAATAATAATAGCCATGCCCAGTAAGGCAACCGCCCCGCCCACTACATCCCACATTGTAAGCTTTACGTCATCAACAGCCCATAACCACAGCAAAGCCATACATATGTACACACCGCCATACGCGGCATACACCCGTCCAGCGGCTGTTGGGTGTAACGTAAGCAACCACGCGAATAGCGCTAAACTGACTGCTGCAGGTATTAAAAGGAATATGGATTTATCTTCTTTAAGCCAAAGATAAGGTAAGTAACAGCCAATAATTTCTGCCAGTGCGGTAATAATAAATAGCGCGATAGTTTTTACTTCAAACATAAAACCTCACGTGATTTAAATAACGAGAGCATAATAAAGCTAAGTAACTGCAAACTAGTTACTTAGCTAAATAGTACTAATTTGGGTAAAAAAATTTTACCCATATTTAAGTAAAACAGGTTACTCAGCTAAGGCCACGTCGGCCAGCTTCATTGTACTTTCGAACGATTTAGTACCGGCTATAAATAAGCCATTGTGGCAAAATACAGCGTCGTCTAAGCCTGTTTCAGCTTGAAACTCTTCATCAGATAAACCAGCCCACGCTTTAGGCAGTGACTTTCTGTCTTCAAACGAACCAGGCTCTACTGGTACAGTTTGAATAATCCATTGGCCGTTTTGCGAAGGGTAAACCATAAATAAAGCGTCGCTTGATAAATGGTGTACTGTTTTTTTCCATGGTGTGTATTTTTCTAAAATAATCACGCGGGGATCTTTTGCCTCTTCTATTGCTTTTGCAACAATATCTTTGGCGTTAATGCTTCCTTTTGCTGAGGCAATAAAACGGGTTAATAAACGCGCGGCAAACTCAACGGCTTCATCAAAGCATTCATCAAAGTTGCCTTCCTCTTCCCATGTTGGATTAAACATAGAAAGCGTTTGGCTAAGCGTTATGCCCTCAACCACACCCTTAACGTAACCACAATCTATGGCATCAATTGTAGAGACTAAACCAGCGTCAACTCTATCAGCCACCGCTTGGTTATTATCACACAGTGCTAAACCATACTTTTTCCAAATTAAGCCAAATGACGAGTATGGCGTGCCATTTTCGCGCTCGCCTGCGCCGCCGCGTTGGTGGTGATCAAAGCGTCCTGTGTCAGGGTTGTATTCACCACCTACATCAACAACAATATCGGCACTTTCTATTATTGCTTTATCGCGGGTTCGTACCAAGTTAAAGGCAGGCAATACATGCTTAAGTACCGCAATACTAAACACGTCATCGGCATGGAAATTACCACTGTGGGTTACTACTGTTAAATCGCTCATTGGTTTTGGGCTACTTTTAAAAAAGATAAAATTCTCACTTATGAAGTGCTAAATAAAGGTTTATACCCGTTTGCTTAATCAAGTAATTTATTTTGAAGCAAAAAAGCTTGTTTATAGCCAGGTTTTGCCTCTTAAAATCATTAAGTATTACTGTGCACAGGTATTAAATATACGTGGCGAATTTTATACGAAGATAGCAGTGAAAAACAGTGAAGTATTTTTTGCGCCTACAGAGTCAGCTATAGGCACACAGTAGTAAATAGCTTATTTATTCTGGCTCAGGGCTCAGGGCAAGCTCCATAAATACACTTTGTGGGTTATCTTGATACGAGCCAAAGCTTGCACAGCGCGCAAAACCTAAATCTTCATATAGACTAATTGATTCGGTTTGCTTTGGGCCTGTTTCTAATCGGATAAGTGGAATTTTTGTTTCGCCGGCGTAATGCAGTAAGTTTTGCATTATGCGTCTTGAAAAACCTCTACCACGGTAACTTGGTTTTACGTATAAACGCCTTATTTCGCCATATAGCGCGCCGTCATTTTGCTTAACAATAGCGCCACAGGCAATAATGCCATCTTCGTTTTTTAAACCAATTGCGTAAACGTTGTCTTTGCTTAATTCTTCTAATTTGAGAGATTGGGCTGTAGCCACGGGGTATAAGGAGTTTATCAGTCTATCTATATCTGCAAACACATTAACTACATCAGGATCCTTAGGGGTTAATTCGACTAACTGCATCTCTTGTCGTCCATTTTATTATTTTGAATCGTTATAGTGACTTCATAATATATACTTAATACGCGTGTTCCTAGTGTTGTTTAAACAAAATGTTTTAATAAGGTAAAAATAGCTTTATTAAAACGTTAGCTTAATTTACAAAAACTACGCACAGCCTGCTAAGCACTTAGGCTTTGCTTTTTTAATTGATGAGCATGCCACTTAATATAATTACTGGCATTCATAGGTTTTGCGACTAAATAGCCTTGTATACAATCTGCATTGAGCAAGTTTAGTAACTCAAATTGCGCCTCTTGCTCTACACCTTCAGCAACAACAGTAATGTCTAAACTTTTGCCCAGGCTTATAATCGTATTAACAATATTAAAGCCTTTGCCTTTATCTAAAATCTTATCGATAAAGCTTTTATCAATTTTTATTTCCTGTACGGGGAAAGCATTTAAATGGGCTAAACAGGAATACCCTGTACCAAAGTCGTCAATAGAAAACACAAAACCTTGTTCTTGTAGCTCCGTCATTTGCTTTATTGTGCTGTCAATATCGCCCGATAGCATGGTTTCGGTGATCTCAAGTTTAATATGCTGCGGTTTTATGTTGAACTCTTTAATTGTAGAGCAGAGCTCACGGGTAAGCTGCGCAGAATTAAACTGTATATGACTAATATTTATAGATACGCTAAAGTGCTCATCTATCATGTTTTTTTCATTAAGTTGATTAATAAGGCGGCATATATTGCGAAGCACTATGTTTTGCAGTTTTTGAATCAGGCCATATTGCTCTGCAATAGGAATAAACTGATTAGGCGCAATAACCCCTTTATTAGGGTGTATCCACCTTATCAGAGCTTCTGCACCTACTATCTTCCCTTGCATACTAATTTGCGGCTGAAAATACGCACAAAATTCGTTATTTGCGATTGCTCTTACAATATCCGTTTCTAATTCGGCTTGGTTTTCGAGTAAAGTTTGCAGTTTAGGGTCATAAAAGCTGCAGCTATTGCCACCTTTTGCCTTAGAGCGGTACATGGCGGTATCTGCAAATTTTAATATGTTATCGGTGGCTGTGTGCTCTTCGTTAATTAAGCAAATACCTATACTGCAGCTAACTTGAAATGCCAGCTCTCCTATTGCAAACTTATCATTAAACACGCCTTGTACTTTTTTAGCGACTATTTCGGATTCAATACAGGCTTGGTGGTTATGCTCGCCAATGTATTCGAGTAAAATAATAAATTCGTCACCGCCCACTCTAGCTAAAGTATCAGATGATCGTATTACGCCACCTAAGCGTTTTGCTAATTCTATTAATACTTGATCTCCGGCTCCGTGGCCTAATGAATCATTTATTCTTTTAAAGTTATCAACATCTAAAAACAGTAATGCGCCCGTTTTTTTGGTGCGTTTAATACGCTCCACACACTTTGCTAGGCTGTCGCTGAGCATTCGTCTATTAGGGAGCCCTGTTAGTGGATCAAAAAACGCAAGCCGTTGAACTTCTTGCTCGGCTTTTTTGCGAAGGGTCACATCTCTTGCCATCCACACTACGTGCTTAAGTTCTGGTTTTTCTGGCTGGTAGTTAGTAAGTGCAGCCGCTCTTCCTTCAAAGGTTATGTGGCCTTTGGGCACAGCTAAATCGTACTCAAATATTTGCATTTCATTGGTGAGAATGGTTTTTTTAATAATCCCCATGATCATGTCGGCATCTTTAACTGGGAACAAGTCTTGCACATTTTGACCAATTAAGTCGGTAGGCGATTCAAGTAATAAGTCACTCGAGGTACCGTAAATATCGGTATAGACGCCCTCTTCGTTCAAAATCAAAATAAGATCGGGCATCACTTGCGTAAATGCTTTAAATTTTTCATTACTTTTTTGCAGGTCTGCCACTAGCTGCCTAGCTTTGAGCGACTCTGCGCTTTTTTCTAGTGCTATGCTAGAAAAGTGTACAAAATAGTCAATGAGTTCTAAATCTTGCTGTGTAGGTGCTTTAGGGGCGCCGTGGTAAATAGCAAAAGTGCCTAATATTTCACTGGTGGTTGAAATAATCGGGGTTGACCAACAAGAATATAAACCGTAGCTGTGCGCTAAATCTTTGTAACCTTCCCACAAGGGCGAAAGGTCAATATTTTGCACAATAACTTGCTCATTTTTATAAGCCGCGGTGCCACAAGCCCCGACATTCGGGCCTATAAACACACCATTTATAGCCTTTAAATATTCATCGTCAATATTTGGGGCAGCACGATGAAATAACTGATTACCTGTTAAAGACAGTATTGAGCATCTTGCAGAGCTGTCTTCAATAACTTGCTCTATAGCTAAACAAATATCTTGTAAAACATCGTCTAAGGCAATGCCTAACGCGATTTTAGATAATATATCCTGCTGGTGAGATAACAATTGTTTTAGTTTTGCAGTATTCATACTTCACCATGCATCTAGGTACTTTTATGTTGCTACGCACTTTAAAAAGTGCAGTGCATCAACAAATTCCTGCTCTTAGTTCATATATTTAAAATGAGTATAGTTAATAAACTTACAGCGCGAGTTTTATTATTACGATTATGGAAATTGTTTTTTAATAAAATAGCTAAAAAACAACTTTAGTATGCGTTAAGCCTACATTATTTTGCAACAAAAAATAAACATCCATAACAAAAACAATCCAGCCAACACACTCTAAAACTTTTTAAAAATTTTGCAGGTTTAACACTTTGTTACTTAAAAAGGCTGTTCAAAATTATCAGTCTAATTATACTGCATGCAGATATGAGTCTTTTTTGAGGTTACTGTGCAGATCATACAAGGTATGGAATATTTTTTTTCAGGCTTTAAATTAATTAGCCAAAAAGGCCTTAAGCGCTTTGTGCTTATTCCACTTTTACTTAATATTTTATTGTTTGGTAGTTCATTATTCTTTTTATTTGGTTGGTTAAGCGACAGCTTTAATTATATAAACAACATGTTACCTGAGTGGCTAAGCTGGCTTGAATGGTTAATGTGGCCCATTGCCGTGCTTGTGGTGCTATTTAGTTACAGCATGCTATTTACGGTCATAACCAACTTTATTGCGGCCCCTTTTAACGGACTACTCAGCGAAAAAGTAGAGCTTTATTTAACGGGTCAAAAAATAAATGACGACGGTTTAGCTGATTTAGTAAAAGACATTCCACGCATGGTAAGCAGAGAGTGGACAAAGCTTTGCTATTACTTACCCCGCGCTATTGGCTTTTTTATTTTACTGTGGATTTTACCCGTTATTGGACAAGTGTTATGGGTTTTATTTACATGTTGGATGTATGCTGTGCAATACAAAGATTTTGCCTTCGATAACCATAAAGTAGGCTTTAAGCAAATGAAAGACGATTTAAAGTCTAAACAAGGTTTATCTTATGGCTTTGGCTTTGCTGTTATGCTGCTCACTGCAATCCCATTTATTAACCTAATTGTTATGCCCGTTGCTGTGTGTGGCGCTACTCGTTTGTGGGTAGATAATTATCGCTCTAAATACCGAGCGGGCTAAATAACACTACGGCAAATAATAAAAGCACCTTTTGGTGCTTTTATTTTATCTATATCAACTTAAGTGCAGTGTAATTTAGTCTTGCGCGCCTTGGCAGTGCTGCACTTTTTTCATCTTGTAAAGTAAACGCTGTGATCACTATCGAGAATAACTGCTTTTTAAAAGTAATGTTAATGACTTCGCCTATTTTAGTTTTATAAGTGTGTTGCTGATTAAACAATTTAAGTTCACCGTTTCCTAATTGCTCAACATACAAATAGGGGGTGTGCAAAGGCAGTTTTAACCTTATAACATTTAAACTGCTTTGCTCCTGTACTGCAACCCACTCCCCATCTTTATAAAGCGTATTAAAACGCGTTATGCCCTCGGGCTGTAGTACAGAGTCGTTTTGTATTAAACACGTGCTGCACCCGTTTACACGCCTTTGCTGCCAATTTACTGGCTTGTTATTATAATAAAGCGCATCAGTTAGTAACCATTCACTACTATGGCTACTACTGGCTTTATTAATAGCGCCTTGGCTACAGGCAGCAACTAAACAAATAATAGCTCCTTGTAAAAGTGCAGCTTTTATAAATCGGTAGCTCATTTAGCGCTCTTTAATTGCTTTAATTTGATTAATTATAGCCTCGCTTGGCGCTGCTTCTTTTATATAGCTAGGCAATGAAGTAGAAACAGCTTGAACACGCTGCTGTTGATACAGCTTATGGCTCATCGTATTTGCCACACCAAATCGGTTACCTGCACTTTGTGAGTAAAACTGTAAGTTAATCATGCTCCACTCATCGGTATCCGTTAATACAGTAATTTGCGAGTCTTGGTTTGCATCAAAGTTAGTTAATGTATCGCCTAAAATTGCATTACAATTATAATCGACCGCCTCAGAGCCAGGCCTGTTTAATCCTGCGCTTTCATCAATAGCACTTTCATTTATATTTGCAGCGCTGCCGTTTGAATAATCAATGATAAAATCATCCGTTGATCCTGTTTGATTATTGGTATTTGGCACAAGGTCGCAGTTAATGTTGTTGGTATAAAACCGGTCGTAATAACGATCACCTTCGTTATTACCTATGCTTGCAAGCCCCGTTAATTGATATAGATAATTCATTGAGCTTAAATGATTTGGCTTAAAGTTCACTTCTTCGTCGCCGCCATGATAAAGCCCTAAATTATGCCCCAACTCATGAAAAATAGTAGACGCTTGGTAATTATTCGTCACATTTTGTGATGTTTGATCATCAACGGATAACCCCCATCCGCCCATAGTCAGCATTAGGTCATTACCATTTATTTCGGCAATACCCGAGCCACTAATGCTGCCATCTTCGTTACCACTGTTTGCCATTAATAAATAATGAAAAATTGGGCGGCGCGTTGTATCGGCATATTCCATCTTATAGGCAAATAAATTAGCGGTACCTTGGTCATATTCAAAGGGCGTGTAGCTGTTAAACGGTACGGTTGTACCGCCTCCTAAATCAAAGTTAGCGGTGGAAATACCTGTGCTTTGGTCAAACAAATCGCCTACATCAAAATGCACTGTGTAACCGTTACTTGCAAATACGCTTACTACTTTTTCTAATGCTGTACGCTGTGGCGTAATACCTATATCGGTACTGTCCATATAATCAATTTCTATAAATATATCTTTTTGATTTTCCCGTGCGCCCCATTCATATAAAGGCAGCCCGCCAAATGTTGTGCCTTCTTGCTCACTGCAATCAGGGATCCCATCTAAATCTGTATCGGTATCACAGCTAATATCATTTTGCCCTGCCGGCGTATTAAACACTGAGTAAACCCAATCACTTGCTTGATTAGTATCTGTTGCATTAAGCGCACGTTTTAAGCTTGACCCTTGTTCGGCCTGCATTTGTGGTGCGTTATCGCCTTGCCATTGCGTGGCACTAACCGGTTGCTGGGTAGAATTACCAAATTTAACAAAGTCGATTGTTTGTGTGGCGGCGCTATTTAATAACTCTGCAAAGCCATTTATATACCAGTAAGGACGTAGCGCATCACTTTGGTTACCCACCAGCACAATTTTAGGGTTATTAAGTGCCGCACTTGCTAAAAACTCATCACCAAAACGACTTTGCAGTAAAATATAACTGCCGTTTTCTAATACTTTGTTGGGTAATGTAAATACTTGCTCTGCGCTCACTGAGCTATCAAGCATATTAATTGCGCGCGTTTTTAATGAATAGTTTTGTAAATTAACAGCCTCTCCAGTGCCGTTATAAATCTCTACCCAGGGCGTATCATTAGTAAATTGCACCGATATGAGTTCGGTTATTTTTAAATCTTGGGTTGAGGTGGTAAATTCACTCACTTGGCCTGCTGTCGCAGCAGTACCAGAAAAATTAACTAATTGGTCATTTACACGCACTTTGTAAAGCGTGTTTTCTGAAAAATCAGCGCTTAAGTTAACGTTTTTAAAATAGTCACTCGTCTCATCAGGCGCACCAGATACGCTCTCTACATTAAGTGCAACGCAGCTTGCAAAATCATCACTTGATACCTGAACACTGCCTTCACAGCTCCCCGCGCTACTATTTACGGTTAACGAACTGCTCAGCATCACATCTGAAAACGTAATGCTGATGGGGATGTCAACCAATACCGGTTCATCTGCCCCATTAGGCGTTATTTCTGTCACCGTTGCAGCGCTGGTATCAATAATTGTCGTATTAAGCAAAAAGTTGGTGCTGTCTTCACCATCACTAGCAGTCAGTGTGTAGCTTTTTGCAGAAATACTATTTACAGGCGGTGTATAGCTAAAGCGCAGCGCTTGGGCATCAATAACACTCACCTGCGCCCCTTCTAGATCATTTGGAAAAGTAATTTGTACCGTATCGCCATCGGCATCATTTACCGTCAAATTAAATTCAGCACTTAAGTTATATTGCACCTCAACGGTTACATCATCTGCCACAGGCGGATTGTTAGGCGGCACCACAATCACCGTTTTTTGGGCGCTATTAGTTGCATCGTCGTTATCTCTAACGGTGGCTAAAAAGGTAATATTGGTATTTTGAGCAACCGTTGGAGCATTAAACGTAATGCTGGAGTCGGTTTGCGTAAATTCGACCACGGGGCCGTTTGTTTGCTGCCAGCTTAGCTCGCTAATGGTGCCATCGCTGTCCTGCGCTGTAGCTGTTATTGTCAATGACTCATTTTGCATTGCCTCGTCAGGCCCAGCTAAGGTAACACTAGGTGCGCTATTTAATTGCGTAATAAGTACCGTCGCACTGCTTTGTACAGTGCCCCCGGCATTGTCGGTTACAGTAACACTAAAACCAAGCGTTTCACTTTCACTTACATTTGGGGCGGTAAAGCTTAATTCACCTTCAGTTTGGCTAAATTCGATGGAGGAGCCAGCAGATTGTACCCACACTATGGTGCTAATTGTGCCATCTATGTCTTGTGCATTAGCAATTAAACTCACTTGGGTATTAGCCAGTGCACTGCTTGGGCCTGTGATATTAACTGTGGGAGGCGTATTTTGAACCGTGATAGTCCCAGAAAACACTTGCTCTGTAGTGGCGCCGTCATTATCGGTTACTAGCACCGAAAAACTAAAATCAGTGTCGCTTTCTACACTGGGGGCCGTTGCTGTGAGTATGTTGCCATTGGCAGTAAAGGTAAATTCAGGCCCCGACAGCTGCTGCCATTGATAACTAGACACCTGCCCGTCACTATCGCTTGCCTGAGCCGTAATAGTAAAGGTTTGGTTAGCAACAATAACGCTGCTGCTTACATCAACACTCACAGTAGGGGCGGTATTGCCAGTTGAGCCACTATCGGTGGCGTCACTATCGCTGCCACCGCCGCCGCAACCGGCTATTAAAAGTGATAAAAAAAGTAATCCTAGCCATTTATAAACATTATTTAATACCACTTTTATGCCTCTATGATTTAGCTATACAAATTTTGGGGCACCTTAACAACGTTTAAATGAACGGTGATTTCCTCACGATCATGATACAAATGCTTAGCTTGCAACTCATAGGTTATACCGTACTTAGTAAGCTCTTCTTTGATCATCGTTAGGCATTCATAAACACTATCAAAGCGTTTTTTCATAGGCAGCTTTAAATTAAATATCAGCTCTTTGGCGTATGCGTTTACTGCCCAGTCAATCATTAGATTAGTCACTTTGGTTGGTTTTTCCACCATATCGCACACTAACCAGTTAATATTTCTTTTTTCTGGGCGGTATTTAAAACCATCGGCTCTAAAGTGTTTAACTTGGCCTGTTTCCATCAAATTATCGTTCATTGGGCCATTATCTATTGCGCTAACAAACATGCCTCTGCGTACTAATTGATAGGTCCAACCGCCTGGGCAAGCACCTAAATCAACCCCTCGCATGCCTGGTTGTACTCGCGCTTCTCGCTCTTTTTCAGGGATAAAAACATTAAAGGCTTCGTCAAGTTTTAACGTTGAGCGGCTCGGTCCGTCACTTGGCATGCGTAAACGTAAAATGCCCATAAAAAACGGCGAATTATTATAGCTATACGAATACCCTACATACGCGGCATTGTTTGCTAAAAATAGTACATGCATTACCGGGCGGTTTGCCTTTGGCTCACGCAATACCGTGTTTTGTTTTTCGAGTGCTTTTTTTAACGGCGTTGATATTTTTTTACAAAAGGTAAGCAGCTCTTTGCCTTCGTTAGTATCGGGAGTTTCTACGCGCAACTCACTACACAAAGGAAAATCCTTTGCGGCTTCTTTTAATGCAGTGACCCTATCTTCTACCGGCATATTTTCGATTAACGTGCCAGCAAACCACTGGCGCGCAAATACCATATTTTTAAAGTCGACCTTTTTGATTATTTCGTCGCTGTGTTGCGCTTCAAAACATTCATAAATCACGTAGCCGGTATTTGGTTTGGCTTTTACATAGCCAGCAAAACCTTGCTCGGCAGCATGAAACGTTATTTCAGCAGCCGCATCGTTTTCAAAACCACTACGACAATAAATCACAACACTAGACATATTAACCCTTAAACTCTTTAAAACTTAAATCGTGCAACTTGCACTAAAATAACAACCCAACCAATTATAAAACATAACCCACCTAATGGGGTTATTGGGCCTAACCACTTCATGCCGCTTAGGGCTAATAAATATAAACTGCCACTAAAAAGCAGTGTACCGGCAATAAAAAAACCTCCCGCCACGGTTAAATTAATACCCCACTTAATAAGAATCGCCACGGCTATAAGCGCTAAACCATGCACCATTTGATACTCAGCTGCGGTTTTAAATACCCCGAGTGAATACTCAGTTAAACGGCTTTTTAAGCCATGCGCGGCAAATGCCCCTAACATAACCGACAGCATGCAAAAAAAGCTGCCCGTGAGTAAAAATAATTTAATCATAATTGCTCCACTCTATTGGCTATAAATTTCCCTGCTTCAAGCGCTGCAGTTTCACGATTTTGCAGCTCGCTCACACCACTTTTTTTGCGTGGTTTAAGTGAATGGTCGCCATCGCTAAGCCACACATAACTTGGCTGTTTTGGCATAGAAAGTGTTTTAAGCTCTTCACGGGTGCCAAAGGTATCTCGCTCGCCTTGTAAGACTAAAAACGGGCAAGGTATGTCTGCAAAATGATCGGTGCGTAGCTTTTCTGGCTTACCGGGCGGATGAAACGGATAGCCAAACGCTAATACACCTGCAATCGGTTGTGTAGAGCTACAAGCAAGCATAGACGCCATACGCCCGCCCATCGACTTGCCGCCAATAAATAACGGTAAATTAGGTTGCGCATTTGTTAGTACTTGCTCGTAATAAGCTAACAGTTTAGGGGCTCGCTCTGGCGGTCTACGTTTTTGTGTTTGTTTAGCAATTTGCATGTATTCAAAATCAAATAAACCTACATCAATACCCTGCGCACTAATGAGTTTAGCCATATGCTGCATAAAATCAGAATCTGATCCAGCTCCGGCACCATGCGCAAATATAAACTGTGCAATAGCCGGCTGCGTTGCGCTTTTAAACCATTCAATCATTATTAATACTCTTGTTCTTGTTCAACTAAGCTCAGCATCCAATCTTTAAACGAGACTATTTTACCCAGCTCTGTTTGCGACTCTCTAATCACTAAGTAATACGCGTTTTTACTCTCTAAGCTGTGGCTAAATGGGATCACTAAACGTCCCGCGTCAATATCGGGTTTGGCAAGCACACTATTGCCTATTGCTACACCTTGACCGTGCACCGCGGCTTGGAGCACCATTGATGAGTGGCTAAATATAGGGCCTTGATTCACTTGTACATTACGTACACCCGCCGTTTTCATCCAGGTTTTCCAGTTACGGCGCGTGGTATCGTGTAACAAGGTGTGCTGGGCTAAGTCACTCGGTTGATTAAGCGGTTTATGCCCGCTTAATAACAGTGGGCTACATAAAGGCACTAAATACTCGGTGTGCAATTTGTAAGTTTGAACCCCACTCCAGTGGCCTCGGCCGTAGTAAATAGCAATATCTACATCATCGGTTAACGAGTTTTCGTCTTGGTCTTGCGCTTTTATACGCACATCTATTTCGGGGTGGAGTTCGTTAAATAAACTTAATCGAGGTACCAACCACTGAATTGCAAAACTCGGGGTTAAACTTACGGTAAGCGAGCCTTTTGCACCGCGAGCAAGTAGCTTTTCGGTGGCATCTATCAGCTGGGTAAAAATTTCTTTAATATCTAAAAAGTAGCCTTGGCCTTCTTCGGTTAATAATAACGAGCGATTTTTACGTAAAAACAATTTCAAGCCTAAATGCTCTTCAAGGGTTTTAATTTGATGGCTCACTGCCGCTTGCGTTACATACAGCTCTTCTGCTGCTTTAGTAAAGCTTAAATGGCGTGCCGCGGCTTCAAAAGCTTTAAGTGCGTTTAATGGGGGGACTCGTCTTGACATAGTAACCAAGCTTAGAATTAGTTTTTCTTATGCGTAAGATTATATACAGCATCGTTGTGTGTGTATATTAATGGAATAAAAAAAGCGACCTAAGTCGCTTTTTAACTATTACCTAAATAGGTGTTAAATTATAAATCGCTTGCGCTTGTATCAAGTGGTGCAAAGCTTTTAATTAAATCATCTACCGCTTTCATTTGCGATAAGTACCCTTCAAGCTTGCTAAGTGCCAATGCACACGGGCCATCACACTTTGCTTCATTAGGGTTAGGGTGAGCCTCAATAAATAGGCCCGCAATGCCCAGTGCCATGCCGCTGCGAGCAAGCTCGGCAGCTTGTGCACGGCGTCCATCAGCAGAGTCTGCTCGCCCGCCTGGGCGCTGTAGTGCATGGGTGGCATCAAAAATAACCGGTGCCATGGCTTTCATGTCATCCATACCTAGCATATCAACAACTAAGTTGTTGTAGCCAAAGCTTGAGCCGCGCTCACACAGTGCCACATTATCATTACCTGCTTCATTAAATTTAGTAATGATATGACGCATTTCGTGTGGGGCTAAAAACTGTGGTTTTTTCACATTAATAATGGCACCCGTTTTAGCCATAGCTACCACTAAATCGGTTTGGCGTGCTAAAAATGCAGGTAACTGAATTACATCAACCACTTCAGCAACAGGCGCTGCTTGGTGTGGTTCGTGCACATCGGTTATAAGCGGAATATTAAAGGTATTTTTAATCTCTTCAAATATTTTTAAGCCTTCTTCCATACCAGGGCCGCGGTATGAATTTATTGATGAGCGATTTGCTTTATCAAACGAGGCTTTAAATACATAAGGAATATTTAATTTAGACGTTACTTCTACATAGTGCTCTGCAATACGCATTGCTAAATCGCGCGACTCTAAAACATTCATACCACCGAATAATACAAATGGTTTGTCGTTTGCCAGCTCAATGTTATTAATATTAATTACTTGGTTGTTCATTTAAATTCCTTAAGGTGCAACTGCTTGCATCATTAATCCACAAATGTAGGCCATATATGTACCTACACCATACCCTAGTACAGCTAATAAAACGCCCACTGGCGCAAGCGAAGGGTGAAACGCAGAAGCCACCACAGGCGCCGACGCAGCGCCACCAACGTTAGCTTGCGAGCCCACCGCCATATAAAATAACGGGGCTTTTATTAGTTTGGCTACAATCAGCATTAAACTTGCGTGTGTTAGCATCCAAATAGCCCCAATTAAAAATAACCCAGGGTTACTAAATATAGCGGTTACGTTCATATGTAAGCCAATTGATGCCACTAAAATATATAAAAAGCTTGAAGCAACTTTTGATGCGCCAAACGCTTCTATTTGCCTTACTTTAGTAAATGATAAACTAATACCAATAGTGGTTGAAATAACAATTAGCCAAAAGAATTTACTGTTTAAGCTGTACTCTTTAGCCCACGCATAATTGTTTGCAAAAAACGGCCCTAAAAAGTCGGCACAAAAATGAGCTAGCCCCGTTATACCAAATGCTATGGCAATAATGGTCATGTAGTCATTGAGTGTCGGCATGCGGGCATGCTCTGCATGGTATTGCTCAACACGGTTTTTTAAATCTTCTATGGCGGTTGTATCAGCCCCTGTTGCGGCATCAATTTTTTTATGGTTTGCGGCCATTAGTAATAAAACAGCCATCCAAATATTCGCGACAATCACATCAACGGTCACCATAACCGAGAATATATCGCCGCCCACTTCAAACATTTCTTTCATTGAAGCTTGGTTAGCGCCGCCGCCAATCCAGCTGCCGGCAACCGTTGTCATACCACGCCAAACAGCTTCTGGGCCGTGGCCGCCTACTAAATCAGGGCTAAATACACTAACCACTAAAATAGATAAAGGCCCACCAATCACAATACCCAGCGTGCCCACTAAAAACATAATTAGCGCTTTGGGGCCTAAATTAATAATCGCTTTTAAATCAATACTAATGGTAAGTAAGATTAAACATGCTGGCAGCAAATAGCGCGAAGCAACATAGTAAACATTTGAACTATGCCCATCTACAATGCCAAACGTATTGAGTAAAGAAGGTAAAAAGTAACACAGCAATAATGCTGGTACATATTTATAAAATGCTTTTAGTTTGGGGTTTTCGCTGCTAGAGGTTTTAAAAATGAACCCTAAAATTATAGCAAGCAAACCCAGTACAACAGCATCATTAGTAATTAATGCAGTGTGAGTATCAGCCATATTTGTTCCTATTCTTAATGGTGTGTTTTATTATTATCTTCAAGTTCTTCTAGTTGATGCTGAATAATTTCAATTGCCGGATCGTCCGGGCACTCATCAATAAAAAACTGTAAATCATCGCGTGCCATTTTAGGACAATCTAACTGATTGAGTAAGTAACCTCTGTCGCGTCTCTCGTACGGGTCATCGCCTAATAGCTCCATTAGCAACTCAACACATACCAGCGCGTGGCCAAATTTATTTTCGCTAATAAACGACCATTTTTGCTGCGCTAAAAACAATTTATAAACTTCATCGTTATAAATAAGTTCAAGTGGCTCTTGCTCTTGGCCATTTTCTTCATCCGCATTTTCAGGAATGATGTACCAGCTTTGTTGCCCACTGCTAGGCTCAATAATGTAGCCTTCTTCATCACTTATTGCGACATGCACGCTAATATCGCCCTGATTAATACACACACTGGCATCTAATTGCGCTTGCTCAAGCAAATGGCTCAATAAAATACCTAATGTGGTTATAGAGCCGCTGCGCATAGTGAGTGTATAGCTTAAGCTATTTATTTTATGCTCTGGCACCTTTAGCCCAGAGGCACTAAATAGCCATTTGCTATAAAAAATATCAAGAAGGGCTTCTAATCTATCGTGTGGGTCTTTTTGCTTTGCGCACATAGCAGTGATCTGCTGCTCAAAGTCAGTTAATACAGAAAAAGTTGGCGCTAAATCTATTTGAGGGTCCCATTTCGACTCTGCATTAATACACCGATAAAGTGGCGGTGGAGTAAATTCATCATATGCATCATCTAAATAAGATTCGTCGTGTTCGTCATACCCGAGGGTGGTCATCAATACTACAACATTTATTAAAAAACGAAGGCGTAGTTTACCTAATTTTGCGGATAGTTACCAATACAGCGAAGCTCCCACCCGTAATTATACCCCAGAGGTGTGCTTTATAGTAAAAGGAGTAGGCCAGCCTGGCTGAAAAATGGTGAAGGCTATGAGACGGGCAAAGGTGTATTAACTGTTACTCAAGTTCCTTGGGGGTTTAAGTCCCATACTTATAAGTATCGTGCGTGTTTAAAAAGCATATACACGCACCGACACTTAACTTGCAACAGAGTAGCTATTATAAAAGTAGCGGCGATTTTGCCGTTGCCAAATACCCTATCGCTAAAATCACAAGCGTGTTAACTACCACATACATAACTTTTGGCAGCGTATTAGTTTGTTTAGCACTAATAATACCTATCGCAATATAAATCACTACAAGCACTATTTTTTCTAATAACCATAGTTGCTCAAAGGGGTTTATTTTTGCCATGAACACCAATGTTATTGCAGAAATAAGTAATAAAGTGTCAATGCTGTGACTGCCAATAAAAACCAGTTTATTTTTGGCAAGCTTGCCACTGCCCATACGCGAAAAAGAGCGGATGTAAAATAAGATAACGCTTAGCATAGCAATTGCCATGTGTGAGTGTTTTACTGCTAAATAATCCATAAGCCTCAGTACTTTTTGTTTTGTTAAATTTAGTTAAGTGCGTTTAATACCATTCCGCTTAATTAAGTGATCTATTTTGAGGATGGAAAAACGTGTTGATAGCTAGGCAAAAAATTTGCTATTTAGTTGTTCTAAATAAGAATTTTTTAACGCTGATAGCAACATGTTTAGCCCCTCAACATGATTAAGTATTATCGCGGCTTGTATAATACCAAGCCCTACGCACTGCTTTGGCTATTATGCCTCACAAACTAAAAAGCACATAGTCGCAAGGCTATGTGCTTTTTAAATTTATAGTAACGATTAACGTTGTTGTCGTTGCACGTTCTCAAATGCTAGTTGTACATTTTGCGAAAAAATCTCAATTAAATTACGTTGCGTATCGGTTATATTTTTAGGGATCCCCGATATAAATAACATCGAATTGTGATTGTATTCGCTACTACAATAAGCAAATAAGTAGTTATCTTTATAAATTATGCTTTTATCTTTAAGTGCTTGATGACACGCCTCTAGTTGCTCGTTTTGCAGCACCGCATCTAACTCTTTACCCTCGCTTTGCTCAAACTCACCGGTACCAGAGCGTACTATTAGCTTATCGTTACTATTTTCTTGCGTATTTTGCGCCACTAACGTAGTGGCATACACCGCTTGATCAGCAATGCCTAATAACGAGGTAAGTTGCTGCATCACCCCTTCAATAAACTGTTCTATTGAACGTGTGGCAAATATATCGCGCGAGGCAACAATAATTTTTTCAAGCCCTTCGCGAGATTGCTCTATAGAAATAATATCGCGATACGAGCGTAAGCTCGACATAATCACAGTAAACAGCTTTTGCGCTGTCAGCTCTGTTTTCGATTTATAGTCGTTAATATCGTAATTAATAATAACTTGGCGTTCAGGCGCCTGCCCAGGCTGACCGGTTCTTAAAATAATGCGAATATGATTATTATTAGCTTCTTCGCGAATAAATTTAGCAACCTGTAACCCAGCGTCATCTGTTTCCATTACCACATCTAGCAGTACAATAGCGGCATCTGGGTGCGCATTTATTAATTCTTTTGCTTCAGCGCCCGAGTATGCGCTTAAAAATTCTAAACGTTTATTCTGAAATTCAAAATCACTCAACGCAAGCTTTGTAACAGCATGAACTTCAGGTTCGTCATCAACGATTAATACTTTCCAAGTGCCAAGCTCTACTTCACTTTCTAACTCATCTGGCTCATCTGAAAATAAAAAATCACCCATCATATTAAAGGTTCCTTAATGCATTTATAGAACACACAATCATGGCTGTTTATTATCAAATTAAGGCCACTGTGCGAGCGTTACACGATCGTTATTTCCCAAGTCTTTTACTGTTTTAATATTTATATACGCCATTTGCTTAAACAAATGCCGAACAGCTTCACCCTGTTCAAAACCATGTTCTATTAAAAGATAGCCACTAGGGAGCAAATAGTCACGTGATTGTGTAATTATTTGTTTTATATCAGCCATTCCTGCCTCATCGGCCACTAACGCAGAAAGAGGTTCAAAGCGCACATCCCCTTCTTTTAAATGTTTATCGTCGTGTTCAATGTACGGGGGGTTGGTCACAATTAAATTAAACTGCTCATTTTTCAGCGCGCTAAACCAGTTACTTTGCTTAACTTGCACATTATTAATGGCTAAACGCTGCTGATTCCGAGTCGCTAAGGCCACCGCATCTGCTACTTTGTCGACTGCTGTAATTTGCCATGTTGGCATTTCACTACCAAGTGCAAGTGCAATAGCGCCGGTGCCAGTGCCTAAATCAAGCACTTTTGCTTGCTCAGGCACGGTAAGTGCTAAAGCTTGCTCAACGAGTGTCTCGGTATCAGGTCTAGGAATAAGCGTCGTGGCATTCACCTCGAGCGCTAAGCTCCAAAATTCGCGCTGGCCAATAATATGCGCTACGGGTTCACCATTTAAACGCCGTTCACAAAATTCATCATATTGGCGCTGTTCCTCGCTGCTAAGTAGGTTATCTGGCCAGGTAAATAAGTAACTGCGGGGTTTTTGAAGAATATGTAATAGCAGTACTTGTGCGTCTAATTTAGCGCTGTCGCTAGTTGGTGCAAGTTTAGTTGCACCAACCGCTATTGCCTGCTCAAGCGTGTGGTTCACAATTACTCATCGCCCATTGCGGCAAGTAAATCAGCCTGATGCTCTTGCATTAATGGATCGATAATTGCGCCTAAATCACCAGTTACCACTTCGTTTAAGCGATAAAGCGTTAAATTAATACGGTGATCGGTAATACGCCCTTGCGGGTAGTTGTAAGTACGAATACGCTCAGAGCGATCACCACTGCCCACTAGGTTACGGCGCTCAGAGGCCTCAGCCGCATGACGTTTTTCATCTTCGGCTTGCTGTAAACGCGCGGCAAGTACCGACATCGCTTTAGCACGGTTTTTATGTTGCGAACGCTCATCCTGACACTCAACCACAACACCCGTTGGAATATGAGTAATACGAATTGCCGAGTCGGTTTTATTTACGTGCTGACCACCGGCGCCCGAGGCTCTAAAGGTATCTACTTTTATATCGGCGGTGTTTATTTCAATGGCTTCAGCTTCTGGAATTTCGGCCATTACTGCGACCGTACACGCAGAGGTATGTACACGCCCTTGCGACTCAGTCTCTGGTACACGTTGTACACGGTGAGCGCCCGATTCAAACTTAAGCTTACCGTACACACCTTCACCGCTAATGTTTGCGATAACTTCTTTGTAGCCGCCGTGTTCACCTTCGTTGGTGCTCACCACTTCAACTTTCCATTTTTGTGTTTCGGCGTAACGGCTGTACATTCTAAATAAATCGCCTGCAAAAATAGCCGCTTCGTCACCACCGGTACCCGCACGTACTTCTAAAAATACATTGTTGTTATCTTTAGGATCTTTAGGAAGCATAAGCACTTGTAGCTCATCTTCTAATGATAAAATTTGCGCTTTAGCTTCTTTATATTCTTCTTGCGCCATTTCACGCATATCTGGGTCTGAATCTTTTAACATTTCTTCAGCAGTCGCTACATCGTCTTGCGCTTGTTGGTATGCTAAAAATGTTTTTACAATTTCTTCAAGCTCAGAGTATTCTTTTGAAAGAGCACGAAAGCGGTTTTGATCACTAATGACCGACGGATCGCTCAGTAGCGCTTGTACTTCTTCGTAGCGCTCTACTAAGGTTTCTAATTTACGATATACAGACTCTTTCATTTAACTGTTATTCCTGATCAATACCTAACATTTTTTTCAACTGAGTTAGTTGTGCCACTTCACCTTTTTTAGCCGCATCTTGAATTGCACGGGTAGGCGCGTGCATTAAGCGGTTGGTTAATTTATTGGCCAACTCTAATATAATTTTTTCTGCGTCTTTACCTGTATTTAGCTGACTAACCGCCCGCTCAACAAGTTCTGACTTAATGGTTTGTACGTCGTTTCGGTAGTGGCGAATTAAATCAACCGAATCGAGAGAGCGAACCCACATTTCAAATTCTTTTACGCGCTCGCTTATTATTAATTGTGCTTGTTCTGCCGCCTGTTCACGCGCGGCCATATTCTCGCTTACAATGGCTTGTAAGTCATCAACGGAATATAAATAGGCTGCGTCAAGCTCGCCTACTTGGCTTTCTATATCGCGCGGTACGGCAATATCAATAAACAGCATAGGTTTATGGCGGCGCTGTTTTAATGCTTGCTCCACCACCCCTTTACCTATTATTGGTAACGTACTGGCGGTTGAGCTAATAACAATATCGGCTTTGTGTAAACGCTCAGGTAGTTGTGCCAGCGCAATCACATCGGCTGACACTTCCTGCGCTAAACCGCGTGCACGCTCAATGGTTCTGTTGGCAACCGTAATTTGTTGCGGCTCATTTTGATATAAATGTTTAGCTACAAGCTCTATTGTTTCGCCGGCACCAATTAATAACACATTGGTTTTATCAAGCTTGCCATAAATATGTTTTGCTAAATTAACCGCTGCAAACGCCACCGACACAGCACTGGCACCAATATCGGTGTCGGTACGGACCTGCTTAGCTACCGAAAAGGTTTTTTGAAACAACCTATCAAACTTAACGCCTACGGCATCGTGTGTTTTGGCGCTATGATAAGCTTGCTTAATTTGCCCTAAAATTTGCGGCTCGCCCAATACCAATGAATCTAAGCCGCACGCAACACGCATTAAATGATTAATGGCTGCATCACCTTGGTGGCAATATATATTTTTGCTCAGTTCGTGTTCATCCAAACCATGGAAACTGGCAAGCCATGCTAGCAGTGCTTGGGAATTTGACTGCTCAAGGCTACAATAGATTTCTGTACGGTTACAGGTAGATACAATAACGGCTTCGTTAAAGTCGGCATGACCGCTTAATTGCTGGAGCGCCTCAGACATTTGCTCAGGCGAAAAAGCCACTTTTTCACGTAATTCTACGGATGCGGTTTTGTGATTTATACCAAGTGCTATGATGGTCATATTTGCCAAATATTGCTGCGCCCTACTTTAAAGGCGGCAATTTTACCAAAAATCAGCGGAATATGGAAAGTAAGGAACAACATTTGATTAGACATTATTTAATTTTATTCACTCTTTTTTTGTTTTTAGCGGGCTGCGCCCACCAAATTGATACAAAAACAACGCTTTACGATGATTGGAAACCACGCTTAGCAGCGCAAAAAACCTGGCAAGCACAAGGTAAATTAGCGTTTATAAGCCCTGATGAGCGCCAATCTGCAAACTTAAATTGGCAACAAGACGAAAAACAAAACAACTTAGTGCTCACTACGTTTATTGGTACTCGTATATTGTCGCTTAAACAAACCCGCACAGGTGCGGTACTTGATTACGACGATAAAGCATACACAGATACTAACGCCGCGTTATTATTAAAACGCTTAACCGGTTTTGACCTTCCAGTTGATAACGCTGATAACTGGTTAAAAGGCACGTTAATGTCGCAAACATTAAAAGTAGACGAACTTGGCCGTGCACAACAACTTATTTGGTACGATAACAGCAATAAAAAGTGGCAAATAACGTATTCAAACTATAAACAGCAAGGTGGCTTTTGGGTTCCTGGCAATGTCACGCTAAAACATCAGCAAATTAAAATCAAAATTCAACTCTACAATTGGCAATTTAATTAAGTATGAATACTAAAACAGCTTTTTCGGTCATTGCACCGGCAAAACTTAACTTATTTTTACACATCAATGCGCGCCGTGATGACGGTTATCACGAACTAGAAACCTTATTTACCTTTTTAAATTTTGGCGACACACTCGACTTTTCAGTTAACGAAGCCCCTACTATTTTAATAACAGGTGATACGAAAGGCATAGCAGATTGCGATAATCTCATCTATAAAGCCGCGTTATTGCTTAAAAATCACTGTGGCATTTCATCAGGTGTAAAAATAAATCTCACTAAACGTTTACCTATGGGTGGTGGCGTGGGAGGCGGTTCATCCGATGCAGCCACCACGTTACTTGCACTTAATAAAATGTGGAATACACAACTAAATATTGATGAATTAGCAAACTTAGGCCTGCAATTAGGCGCCGACGTGCCGGTATTTATTCGTGGTAAAAGCGCCATAGCACACGGTATTGGCGAACAATTGGTTGACGTAGAGCTTGAACAAAAATGGTATTGCGTTGTGCACCCTAATCAGCATGTCAGTACCGCTAAAATATTCACTCACTCAGATTTAAAACGCGATACACCAAAAATTTCAGGTGATTGGCGAACCCATAAATTAACCAACGATTGTGAGCCTTTAGTTAAAAAGCTCTGCCCCGAGGTTGAAAAAACCCTGCAGTGGTTGCTAAAATACGCCCCGTCGAAGATGACCGGAACAGGTTCATGTTGTTTTGTCGAATTTGCTAGCCAAGTTCAAGCACAAGATGTACTTGATAACCTCCCCCATACTTGGCAGGGTTTTGTTGCTTCTAGCGCAAATGTCTCACCTGCTCATACGGAGCTTGCCGCCATATTCGATCAATGAAGTAACGTACAAGTAATCATAAGTTAACGCGTAGTGGGTTTTACCTATTTACCCGTTAGTCCAAAAATTCAGTGCCTGAGGAACCCTACCGTGCCTGACATGAAGCTCTTCGCTGGTAACGCAACACCTGAGTTAGCTCAAAAAGTTGCAAAACGTTTGTATATTGAATTAGGCGATGCTGTTGTTGGCCGTTTTAGCGACGGTGAGATCAGTGTTCAAATAAATGAAAATGTTCGTGGCTCGGATGTTTTTATCTTGCAATCAACCTGTGCCCCTACTAACGATAACCTAATGGAACTTATCGTTATGGTTGATGCTCTACGTCGTGCATCAGCAGGTCGTATTACTGCCGTCATTCCTTATTTTGGTTATGCACGTCAAGACCGTCGAGTACGTTCTGCGCGCGTTCCAATTACCGCTAAAGTTGTTGCCGATTTCTTATCAAGTGTAGGTGTTGACCGCGTTCTTACGGTTGATTTACACGCTGAGCAAATACAAGGTTTCTTTGACGTACCAGTAGATAACGTATTTGGTAGCCCTGTATTACTTGAAGATATGGAAGAGCGTGAGTTTGAAGACGTTGTTGTAGTATCACCAGATATTGGTGGTGTAGTACGTGCCCGTGCTATTGCAAAACTACTTCACGACACAGACCTTGCTATTATTGATAAACGTCGCCCTCAAGCTAACGTTTCTCAAGTAATGCATATTATTGGTGATGTTGAAGGCCGCGACTGTATTATCGTAGATGATATGATTGATACCGGTGGTACTTTATGTAAAGCCGCAGAAGCACTTAAAGAACACGGTGCTAAACGCGTATTTGCCTATGCAACGCACCCTATTTTATCTGGCAAAGCTGCAGAGAACATTCGTAACTCAGTAATTGATGAAGTAATTGTAACTGACTCAATTCCGTTATCTGATGAATTAAAAGCGCTTGATAAAGTAAAAGTACTGACTCTTGCTGACATGTTAGCCGAAACAATTCGTCGCATCAGCAATGAAGAATCTATTTCAGCGATGTTTGAACACTAAAATCACACATTCGTTGGAACATATAAGCGCCTTTTGGCGCTTTTTTTGTATGTGTTGTTTATTTTATCGGGGGGCGGTGTTATGATAGCGCGCCTTTTGGGTAGGGACCTTGGTCGCAAAGGCCCTAACACTTTTAATTATTGGAGACATTATGTCTAACGAAACTTATACTTACAACGCTGAACTTCGCGTAGAAACTGGTACTGGTGCGAGCCGCCGCCTACGTCGCGAAGACAAAGTACCTGCTATCCTTTACGGTGCAGATAAAGAAGCGGTATCGCTTACTCTTGCTCATAAAGACATGATAAAAGCACAAGAAAGCGAAGGTTTTTACACGCACATTCTTACGCTAAATGTTGGCGGCGAGTCTGTTGAAGCTATCTTAAAAGATATTCAACGTCACCCATTCAAGCCAAAAATCACTCACCTTGATTTCCAACGTGTAGATGCAACTCACAAATTAGTAACTAAAGTTCCTCTTCACTTCATCGGTGAAGAAGCAGTTACTAAAGCTGGCGCAACTGTTGTTCACCAGTTAACTGAAGTTGAGATTTCTTGTCTTCCTAAAGCACTTCCAGAATTCGTTGAAGTTAACGTTTCTAATTTAGTAGTTGGTGATTCAGTTCACATTTCTGACCTTGAACTTCCTTCAGGTGTTCAGTCTGTTGAACTAGGTAAAGGCGAAGGCCACGACCTGTCAGTAGTTACAATCAAAGCTAACAAAGCAGCTCCTACTGAAGAAGAAGCTTCAGACGCTGCTGAATAATATTTAAGGTCTTGCACCTTGAATTCTATTCAAATGCTTGTGGGCCTGGCTAATCCAGGCCCCGAATACGCAAACACACGCCACAATGCAGGTGCTTGGTTCATTGAAGAACTCGCAGCACGCTACAACTGCACGCTCAAACACGATCCTAAATATCACGGCCTAACTGGCAAAGTGATCATCCAAGGCCAAGAATTCAAATTATTGATCCCCACCACCTACATGAACTTAAGTGGTAAAGCGGTCGGTAGTTTAGCCAATTTTTTCAAAATCCCCGTGGAAAACATACTTGTTGCCCATGACGAAATGGATTTAGACCCAGGCGTTGCCAAACTTAAAAAAGGTGGCGGTCATGGCGGTCATAATGGCTTAAAAGACATTATTGCAAAAATGGCAAACCAAAAAGATTTTATGCGTTTACGCATAGGTATCGGTCATCCAGGGCATCGTGAAATGGTTACCGGTTGGGTGCTTGGAAAAGCAGCCAAAGAAGACCAAGAAAAAATGGATGCAGCGGTTGATGAAGCAGTTCGTTGTATGGAAATACTTGCAAAAGATGGTGTGTTAAAAGCACAAAACAGACTACATTCTTTTAAACCATAATCGTTTAAACGAATCTTAACAAGGTATCTTACTATGGGTTTTAAATGTGGCATCGTTGGCTTGCCTAATGTTGGTAAATCAACGCTTTTTAATGCACTAACTAAAGCGGGTATTGAAGCCGCTAACTTTCCTTTTTGTACCATCGAACCTAACACAGGTGTAGTACCGGTACCCGATCCTCGCTTAGACGAGCTAGCAAAAATTGTAAATCCTCAACGTATTCTACCTACTAGTATGGAATTTGTTGATATTGCTGGTTTAGTAAAAGGCGCATCAAAAGGTGAAGGTTTAGGAAACCAATTTTTAGCAAACATTCGTGAAACGGATGCAATTGGCCATGTAGTTCGCTGTTTTGAAGACGAAAACGTAATTCACGTTGCAGGTACTATTGACCCTGCTGACGATATTGACGTTATCAATACCGAATTAGTACTTGCCGATATGGACAGCGCTGATAAAGCAATTTTCCGTAACGCTAAAAAAGCGAAAGGCGGCGATAAAGACGCTAAAGAGCAAAATGCAGTACTTGAAAAAGTAAAAGTACACTTAGACGAAGGGTTAACACTTCGCTCTTTAGAGCTTACTAAAGAAGAAAAAGCAGCAATTAGCTCAATTAACTTCTTAACTATTAAGCCTACTATGTACATTGCTAACGTAGCTGAAGATGGCTTTGAAAATAACCCACACCTTGACCGTGTACGTGCTATTGCAGAGTCTGAAGATGCTGTAGTAATTCCGGTGTGTGCTGCAATCGAATCTGAGCTTTCTGAACTAGATGAAGAAGACAAGCTTGAATTTATGGCAGACCTAGGTTTAGAAGAACCAGGCCTAAACCGTGTTATTCGCGGGGGTTACGAGCTATTACATTTACAAACCTACTTCACTGCAGGTGTAAAAGAAGTACGCGCGTGGACTATTCCAGTAGGTGCAACTGCGCCGCAAGCGGCTGGTAAAATTCACACCGACTTTGAACGTGGCTTTATTCGCGCACAAACCATTGCTTATGACGACTACATTGCCTTTAATGGCGAAGGTGGCGCTAAAGAAGCCGGTAAAATGCGTCAAGAAGGTAAAGAGTACATTGTTAAAGATGGCGATGTAATGAACTTCTTGTTCAACGTATAATTACGCCTAAACAATCTGTTTATAAAAGCCCGCTTAATGCGGGTTTTTTTATGCCTTTACCCAAATAATTTTTATCCAAAAGACAAATGGCCTTAATCATTTTTGGCTTTTTATAGCAATTAGCATAATTAAGCGATCTATTTTGAAGATAGAAAAACCTGTTGATAGCTAGGAAAATTCGCTATTTAGTTGTTCTAAAATAATTTATTAACACAGATAGCGACACGTTTAGTCCCGCAAAATGATATAAGTCTTATTACGGATTGGTATTATACTAACGAGCTAAGTTAAATACTTTATTTAACGTAAGAAATACGCATCAGTAGTAAGCAAATTGCCCTACCAACTCCCCCCGCGCGGTGATTAATATGTATTTTTAACGCAACTAGTGCAAGTTATGCCTACTTAAAATGACTGAATAGCCTGGTTGTTAAGTATCATAACTTCATTCAATAGCTAAAATACCCAATAAACTCGGCTTTAATACAACTTGATCGCAAAGCGACTGCTGAAATACTCAGCAGTTTTTATATTAACGGTTTTAAGTTGTTATTACTTAGTGTACTTTGACAGTTGATTTACAGTTAAAAAAACAGCAAATTTATTAAAATTTAGCCTCTTAGCTTAATTTTCCTGCAAACAAACCCTGTTAAGTGTTTTTTTGCAAAAAAGGTGTTGACGGATTTGGGTCATATCAGCATAATACGCCCCGCACTCAGCGATGAAGTGATAACAAAAGAGATGGCTAAGTAGCTCAGCTGGTTAGAGCACATCACTCATAATGATGGGGTCACAGGTTCAAATCCCGTCTTAGCCACCATTTTTCTTTTGTTGCTCAATGAAGAGTTTAAAATAACTACCTTCCTTTGATTATTCAAAGTGAAAATGCGGGAGTGGCGGAATTGGTAGACGCGCTGGATTTAGGTTCCAGTATCTTAGGATGTGAGAGTTCAAGTCTCTCCTTCCGCACCATGTTCTGATATGAACTAAACTATCAATTGTTTTCTGTTGGGATATCGCCAAGCGGTAAGGCACCAGGTTTTGATCCTGGCATTCCCAGGTTCAAATCCTGGTATCCCAGCCAACAATGGCTAAGTAGCTCAGCTGGTTAGAGCACATCACTCATAATGATGGGGTCACAGGTTCAAATCCCGTCTTAGCCACCATTTCTTTTTTAGAAGTGGCTCTGCAAGAGTTAAATTGCAGCTCAATGAAGAGTTTAAAATAACTACCTTTCTTTGATTATTCAAAGTAAAAATGCGGGAGTGGCGGAATTGGTAGACGCGCTGGATTTAGGTTCCAGTATCTTAGGATGTGAGAGTTCAAGTCTCTCCTTCCGCACCATGTTCTCGATAAGAACTAAAATAATCAGCTAATTCTTTGTTGGGATATCGCCAAGCGGTAAGGCACCAGGTTTTGATCCTGGCATTCCCAGGTTCA
>NZ_JANIGJ010000016.1:0-56781 GCF_024518735.1 Pseudoalteromonas agarivorans | reverse complement strand
CTCAGTTTCAATTGAGACTCTAAATTTGTTTGCCTCACTACCTAAGTAGCTTGGCTGTTAGAACTCAATCTGTACGAGTGCCCACACAGATGATTGCTTTATATTGTTAAAGAACGTTGCGACGTTGCCGCTAGGGATGCGTATAATACACCCTTTATTTTTCGAGTCAACACTTAATTTTAAACTTTCTTTTTAGAAGATTTAAAATTGAAGTTTTACTTAACTCTGTGAGCAGCTCCTGCCTCGCTATGCGTTGGCGTTCCCCGTCTCAGTGGGGTCGCATTATAGGGAGAACAGATTTTTACGCAAGCACTTTTTTAAAGAAAAACCAAAAAAAAGCACTGTTCGGTCAATATGTGAACTAAACCCTCTATAGCTGGTAGTTTTATAATCAAAACAGGCCTTTTCTGGCCTATATTTAAGTGTTGCTGTTACACTCAAGCGACTATAACTGGTATTTAAAAGGTATATATATGGCTATCCGTTCTTATAAAGGTGTGACTCCCTCTTTTAATTCGTCTGTTTATGTTGATGAATCGTCTGTTTTGGTAGGAGATATTACTATTGGTGACCACAGTAGCGTATGGCCATTAGTGGCAGCGCGAGGAGATGTTAACTATATACGTATTGGTGAACGTACAAATATACAAGATGGTAGTGTTCTTCATTTATCACGCGCGACTAAAAGCAACCCAGATGGTTACCCACTTGTTATTGGTGATGATGTGACAGTAGGACACAAGGTGATGCTGCATGGATGTACGCTTGGAAATCGTATACTTGTCGGTATGGGCGCTATTGTAATGGATAATGTAATAGTAGAGGACGACGTTATTATTGGTGGGGGTTCATTAGTACCGCCAAATAAACGATTGGAGTCTGGTTATTTATATGTTGGTAGTCCAGTAAAGCAAGCCCGCCCATTAACAGAGCAAGAGCTTGCCTTTTTAAAAGTATCGGCAGATAACTATGTGCAATTAAAAGACGAGTATTTAGCAGAGATCAACTAGATTCACTTCTATCTGCCCTGCCGAGTTATAACTTTCATTTTCTATAAGTTGCTCGGCACATTCTTCGTAATCAAATCGGTATTTATCAAAATGCTGCGTTGCATGGCTTTCATCTTGAAGCCCTAGCTTTCGTAAATCTATAATACACTCCACCAGCATCCCTGTTACTTGTGCAAAAAAGACTAGTTGGTGGGAAGGTTCTCTAAACTCGAGTCTATCTATAAACTGTATGGCTTGATTCATTTAAGCATGCCTTGTTTTAGTGCTTTAACAACAGGAAGTATAGCGGGCATTTTATTACGCCATACATAATATGCCTGTGCGGCTTGGCCTACCAACATACCGCTGCCATCTAACAGCTTAGCGTGGTTATTATGCTCTGCAACCCAGTTCATAAATACGGTATTTTGCTGGGAGTAAAACATATCGTATGCCACTGCGCACTGACTTAGGTGTTTTTCGTCAAGTGCTGGTAACTCGTTGTTCATACTGCTAGAGGTAGAATTTACGATAAGTGAGTAATTGCTTACAGGTAATGTATCAAACCCATAGCCTGTTACCTTGCCATATTCAGCAAATAGTTGCGCTAAGTCTTGCGCTTTTTTTGCCGTGCGATTAACAATCGTTATTTCAGCTGGGTTATGCTCAAGTAGCGGTAGTATTACCCCTCTTGCTGCGCCACCAGCACCAATAATTAAAATACGCTTATTGGTAATTGTCACTTCATTGGCAAGTAAATCATTAACAAAGCCCACGCCATCGGTGTTATCGCCTAATAAAGTGCCATCATCGCGTTTTTTAAGTGTGTTAACTGCACCAACAATTTTAGCAAGTGGGGTGAGTTCATCAGCCATGGCATACGCTTGCTCTTTAAATGGCATAGTAACGTTGGCACCTATTCCGCCTTGCTCAAAAAAGGTGGTTACTGTTTTTTCAAAGTGATCGATAGGTGCTAATATTGCGCGGTAGTCGATTTGCTCACCCAAAGATACAGCAAATTGTTTATGTATCGCGGGGGATTTTGAATGTTTGATTGGATTTCCAAAAACCGCATATTTGTCCATTTTAAAGCAACCTCTTTGCAGCTATACACTGCCTATTAACGATGATAAGTAATATGATTAAACGACTTTTTTCAAAATCTAAACCAGCTCCTGAGCAACCAGCGCCCACTCCTGAGAAAACACCATATGAAATAATTGGTGGAGAAGCAGGTACCCGTGCTATTGCTAATAGATTCTACGACATAATGGCCAGCGATGAATACGCCAAACCATTATATGATATGCATCCTCTGCCATTAGATAGAATTCGCCAAGTGTTTTTTGAGTTTTTATCGGGTTGGTTAGGCGGCCCTAACCTATTTACTGAAAAACATGGCCAACCTATGCTGCGCAAACGCCATATGCCTTTTACTATAAATAAAGACCTGCGCGATCAGTGGATGTATTGCATGAATAAAACCCTCGATATAGAAGTAGACAACCCCCTACTGCGCGAAGGGTTAAAGCAGTCTTTTGGACAACTTGCCACCCATATGATTAATGAACACTAATTGTAACTACTTAGCAAAAAGGCGCTGTTTAGCGCCTTTTATTAGGGTTTATTGACCTTTGCGGATTGAACAGCCCCTACCTTAATTTAATATTTATAACTGCCACTCTCTGGCTATCAAATCAGTGGGTTTAGTGCTTAGCCACTCTTGTGGACGTAAATAGTATTGATACAAATTAGCCTCTGCGCTGTCGGGCGCGGGCTTATAATTGTACTCCCAACGCGCCAGTGGTGGCATCGACATTAATATAGACTCTGTGCGCCCACCGCTTTGTAAACCAAATAAAGTGCCTCTATCCCACACAAGGTTAAATTCTACGTAACGACCGCGGCGATACAATTGAAAGTCACGCTGCTGTTGCGTGTATTCATCATTTTTACGACGCTCAATAATAGGTAAGTACGCATCTAAAAAACCATTACCAACCGATTGCATAAATGCAAAGCTCTGCTCAAACCCTAGCTCGTTTAAGTCATCAAAAAATAAGCCGCCTACACCGCGTGTTTCGTCGCGATGTTTTAGGTAAAAATATTCATCACACCACGTTTTGTATTTTGGATACACTTGTTCACCAAATGGTGCACAAATGTTGTGTGCGACTTGGTGCCAATGCTGTACATCTTCAAAAACGGGGTAAAAAGGCGTTAAGTCAAACCCTCCGCCAAACCACCAAATAGGCTCTTCGCCTTCTTTTTCAGCTATAAAAAAGCGTACATTGGCATGACTTGTAGGAACATGTGGGTTTTTTGGATGAATAACTAATGAAACACCACATGCATGAAAGCTTCGCCCTGCAAGCTCTGGCCTATGAGCGGTCGCAGAGCCCGGCATAGATGCACCAAAAACATGCGAGTAGTTAACGCCGCCTTGCTCTATTACATTGCCGTTAGTGGTAACACGCGTACGCCCGCCGCCACCTTCGGCACGTTGCCAGCTATCTTCTACAAATTTTGCACTGCCATCGGCCTGCTCTAAACCTTGGCAAATGGTGTCTTGCAAAGCCATAAAATACGCTTTTACTTGTTCTAATAATTCGCTTTGCATATTAACCTCTAAATACTTTGCCAGTCATGGCGTCTTTAATTGTGCTTGGCTGCATGTTGCCCCCTAAGGGCTCATCAATGTAACAGCCTACCTTATCTGCAAATTGCTGCTTGGCTTGTTCAATACTTGTTACCGTTGGCTGTCCGGTTAAATTAGCACTAGTAGAGACAAGAGGCTTGCCTAATAGCTGGCATAAGCGCTTAACACTTGGATGATCAGTAACCCGAACGGCAATCGTATCAAACTGCCCTGTTAACCATTTAGGCGTATTTTTAGCTGCAGGCATTACCCAGGTAATAGCACCGGGCCAACTAGAAAAAATATCAGCGCGTTTGTCCATTGGCAGCTTTACATCGTCAACATACTTTAATAACTGGCCGTAGTTATCGGCGATTAGAATAAGGCCCTTTTCAACGGGACGCTGTTTTATTTCTAGCAACTTCTCAACAGCTTGCTGATTATCTGGATCACACCCTAAACCATAGACAGCTTCAGTAGGATATAAAATAACTTCACCTTGTTCTAAGCAAGATATAGCCGTAGGCAATGTAGAAAGGTCTGACAAAATATGCTCCAGAAATTTATATTAATCAGTAGTGGTAAGTTTATGCAGGCAACTTTTTTGTGGGCACTGTAGCACAGTACCATTGGCCATTTTTTTCTCAATAACAAGCGGCCAATCGCACTTAGGGCATGGCTTGGCTATGGGTTTGTTATTTAGAGTATATTTACAGCTTGGGTAACAATCGCATGAGTAAAACGTTTTACCAAATTTATTGCTGCGTGCAACTAGCTGCCCTTTTTTGCATTTAGGACACCCAGGTAATTCATCATCGTTATTATTAGGTTCGTCATCGTGGGCGATATAATGACACTCAGGGTACCCTGTACACCCAATAAACATACCATAACGGCCGTTTTTAACCACCAGCGGTTTTGTGCACTGTGGGCAGGCTGAATCTTCAAGAACCTTTATTTCGTTGCTGTCGTGATGCGCTAATGGACGAATAAAGTCGCATTTAGGGTAACTAGCACAACCCAAAAACGGACCTGTTTTAGAGTTACGGATCACTAATTCAGAACCACATTGTGGGCAGACTTCGTATTCTTTTTCTAAGGCGTGTTTATCCGCCGAGAAAAGCGAATGGTCGATTTTACTCATGAGGTTCCTAACGGGTTGCTGAATTTTCGCCTAATATACCCAAACCACTTAAAGATACAAGCTGTGCATATATCTTTAAGTGGTTTGGCATACAATTTTAATGTAGAAGTTCGGTGGGTTCGTCAAATATAAGGTCTTCCATCTGCTCGTAAGCCTCTTCTGAGCCAGGTACGTTAAATAACACCATAAGCACCACCCACTTTAAGTCATCGAGCGAAATATAAGGTTTATCTAATGCGGCTAGGCGGTCCATAACCATTTCACGGGTTACACTGTTAACGACCCTTATTTGCTCTAAAAACATCAAAAAGCCACGGCATTCAACGTTTAACATTTTGCATTCGCTATCGGTAAAAATGCGCATTGCTTGGTGAGGCTTTGTAATTAAGTAGGGCGACTCGTCGCTGCGTTGTAAATCGGCCAATTGTTCAAGCCAGTTTAACGCTTTAAAAATTTCGGTCTTATTAAAGCCCGCGCGAAGTAATTCATCGGTAAGCTCGTTTTCTTCAATATAAATATCGGCTTCACTGTGAATGTAGTTTTCAAAAAGATACATGAGAATATCAAACATATTACCTTCCTGTGCTTAGCTTTATATACCCGTCTAACACTCGCTCTATTTCGTCGTCTAACTCTAAATCGAGCAACCTTGCCAGCACTTTATCAATTGGCCACTTGGCGCGACGTACAATTTCATCAACACTGGTTACCTCATACCCTATACTATTTAACACCTCACACTGTGACTGTTTGTTTACAGGCTCCTCTTTATTATATAGACCGCTTTGATAAGAAAAGCTCACCTCATCCAAAATATCTGTTACATTTTCGACTAACTTAGCGCCCTGCTTTATTAAAAAATGACTCGCTTGCGATAAAGGGTTTTTAATAGAGCCAGGTACTGCAAACACTTCTTTATTTTGTTCAATAGCGTAACGTACCGTGATCAATGAACCGCTTTTAATTTCAGCCTCTACAATAACCACGCCTAAAGACAGCCCAGATATAATACGGTTTCTGCGTGGAAAGTTATGCGCATTAGCAGCGGTACCCGGTAAAAACTCGCTTATTAATAAGCCATGCTCTAATACTTGGTCTGTTAATAATTTATGGCGTTTGGGGTAGTAAATATCAACCCCAGTCCCTAATACACCAATTGTTTTGCCATTATTGGCCAATGCGCCTTTGTGCGCGGCACCATCAATACCTCGCGCCATGCCCGAGGTAACAGTAATACCGGCTAAAGTAAGCTGATAAGCAAGCTCCGAAGCTATTTCAAGCCCCGTAGGGGTCGCGTTTCTACTACCAACAATGGCCACTTGCGGGCTAGATAACAGCGATATATCACCTTTACAAAATAACAGTAAAGGGGCACTGGCTATGTGTTTTAGCTCGTTTGGGTATAGCGCATCAAAAATACACACCACTGTAATATTAAGCTGCTGTATTTGTTGCTCGTAATGGTTTACTTGCTGCCAATTGGTATTGAGTAAGTTGCAGGCTTGGTTTTGGGTAAGGCCAAGCTGTTGTAATTCACTTTGGTTTAAATCAAATAATGATTCGAGGGGGTGAGTATGTGATAAGGCTAACAGTGTTTTAATACCTAAGCCTTTACACATATAAAAGGCAAGCCAGTGGGCTAGCTTGCCAGATGACTGATCCATGCTCTCTCCTAGAGCACCGACTCGCTACAACTTAATGAATTACTACACTATCTCCAACGCGAATTGGGTGCTGATTTTTTGTTATTAATGCATAACTCACTTTGTCATACACTTTAAATACAATTAACTCACCCACTTTTTCGTGTGGCATTGTCCATGTTGTGGTGTCTTCATCTGGCTCGCTGCCAAATAATTCACCTGCATCAGATAAAAGCTTTTCAAATTTGCTCGAATCCTCTGGATAACGCGGTCCTCGTGGGCCATCAATAACGGTGGGTGATTGGCGTTCTAAATCGAGGATATGACCAACTTCAATTTGTTGCTCAGCACCTAAGTTTAGCACCACTACATCCATTGTGCTGAATTCTCTTACTTGGCGCGGCGAGTCAATAACACTGCCTGATACACTTTGCTTAGGACGATGCATATTAAAGTACGCTGGTAACATTTGGCCTTGCATAGCAGGGAGTAAAAAATCGCCTTGTTGTATTTCTTGTTTAACTGACTCAACCCGTAAAGACGATGGTACGCCATTGCTTTCATCGCCCGTTCTAAATGCACGAGCCATACCGACATAAGTAGCGCGAGTAGCTAGCTCTTCACCGGTTTGTGTATCTATGTAAGGTTCGCCTTTGTGATAAATAGCATACGCTTTATGTACTTTTAAATCGCCCTTAACGTATAAAATATGCCCGAGAGTTTGCGTTTTAGTATTTTCGTTTGCCCCTAAAATATACGGCTTATCATCTATGTCATCGCTGTTAATCGCTTGCTCATAACTTAAATAAGGTTTAATTATTTCAAGTGGCAAAGTGGTGATGGCGTTATTACCTTTTGGTGTAATACGCCCTTGCGGCGATAACTTTCTGTACGCTTTATTAATCACCAAACGCGGGTTACCGTCGGCGTCGTACACTAACGCGAGTGCATCGCCTGGGTAAATTAGATGCGGGTTATCTATTTGCGGGTTCATTTGCCACAACTCTGGCCACAGCCATGGTTCTTCTAAATAAATGCCGGAAATATCCCAAAGGGTATCGCCTTTTTTTACAACATATTGTTTTGGAGCATCTTTTTTTATTTGTAAAACATCAGCGACTGCAGGAAAAGCAGTACTTAGTGCAAACATAATTGCAGCCAATTGAGATTTCATTGGGCTTCCTTGTATTGTTTTTTCATTATTATTGACCAAAACCTGTTAAAGGGGAACGCGAATGGCTAAAATAAGAGCATACAATACCCTAAATTAAGCACAAGTGTAAAAAGGTAACTATGGCTAGGTTAGAAGTTTTAAGATTTCCAGATGAGCGTTTACGTACGGTAGCAAAAGAAGTTGCACAGGTTGATGACAACGTTCGCCAAATTGTAAAAGACATGCTAGAGACAATGTACGATGAAAACGGCATTGGGCTAGCTGCTACACAGGTTGATATTCATCAACGTATTGTGGTGATCGACGTATCAGAAGAACGCGACGAACCACTGGTTTTAATTAACCCACAAATTATTAAAAAAGATGGTGCAACAATTAGCGAAGAAGGCTGTTTATCAGTGCCTAACTCTTACGCAAAAGTAGACCGTGCTGAAACCGTAACCGTTGCTGCTCTTAACGAAAATGGTGAAGAATTTGTACTAGATGCAGATGAGCTATTAGCTATTTGTATTCAACACGAACTAGATCACTTACAAGGTAAACTATTTATCGATTACCTATCGCCATTAAAGCGTCAACGTATTCGCAAAAAGCTTGAAAAAGAAGCTAAATTTGCCGCGAAGTAATAAGCACCTTAGGAAAACTCAGTGACAAAACCACTACGCATTATATTTGCCGGTACGCCGGACTTTGCCGCTCGTCACCTACAAGCGTTAATTCAAAGCGAACACCAAATTGTTGGTGTTTACAGCCAACCAGATCGCCCTGCTGGGCGTGGTAAAAAATTAAAAGCCAGTGAAGTAAAAGCGCTTGCGCTTGAACATGAACTACCTGTTTTTCAGCCACAATCATTAAAAAATGAAGACGCACTCACTGAGCTTAAAAGCTTAAATGCCGATATCATGATTGTGGTGGCTTATGGGTTAATTTTACCAAAAGCCATTTTAGAGGCGCCACGCTTAGGGTGCTTAAATGTGCATGGCTCTATTTTACCGCGCTGGCGCGGTGCTGCGCCTATACAGCGCGCAATTTGGGCTGGCGATGAAGATACCGGCGTAACCATAATGCAAATGGATGAAGGGCTTGATACCGGCGACATGCTGCACATTAGCCGCTGCCCTATTGCTGCGGATGAAACCAGTGCCAGTTTATACACTAAACTGGCTGAACTTGGTCCCGGAGCACTTGTTCAAACCATTAATAAGTTAGCCAATGGCGAGCTTATAGCAGAGCCGCAAAACGACGAGCTGGCAAATTACGCTAAAAAGCTTTCAAAAGAGGAAGCAAATATTGATTGGACGATGGATGCCGTACAAATTGAGCGTAATATTCGTGCATTTAATCCATGGCCAGTGTGTTTTACTCAAATGGGTGAGCACAGCGTAAAAATTTACCAAGCCTCAGTCGTTGAGCAAACAGGCCGTGCGGGCGTTGTTTTATCAAGCGATAAAAACGGCATTGTAGTGGCGTGTGGCAAGCAGGCATTAAGTATTACACAGCTGCAACCCCAAGGTAAAAAACCAATGGCAATTAGCGACTTTTTAAACGGTCGCAGTGACTGGGTAACTCCTGGCACCGTATTAGGCGAAAACAATGAGTAATGTTCAAAACGTACGTGCGCTTGCCGCTGAAACTTTATATAACGTGGTTGATAAAGGCGCTTCGCTAAATCAAGAGCTACCATTTGCCAGCCAAGGGCTGCCCCCTAAAGACAAAGCGCTATTACAGCAAATTTGTTACGGCGTGTTGCGCTACCTACCTAGCCTTGAAAACTACTGCCAACATTTAGTAGAACAGCCACTTAAAGGTAAGCGTCGTATTTTTCAGTTTTTGTTGTATGTCGGTATCTATCAGCTGCAGCATATGCGCGTGCCACCGCATGCCGCCATCTCTGAAACCGTTAATGCCCTTGGCCAAATGCGTGCATTAGGCTTAAAAGGCTTAATCAACGCTATTTTGCGTAGTTTTCAGCGCCAACAAAGCGAGCTTGAAGAAAAAGCCAAGCAAATACCAGTGTGTTTATATAACCATCCAAATTGGTTTATTAAACAAGTGCAAGCTGCCTACCCAGGCAACTGGGAAGCGCTTCTTGAAGAAAACCAACAACAAGCCCCTATGTGGTTACGTGTCAATCAAGCCCAATACAGCACGCAACAATACAGCGAAATGTTAACGGCTAACGATATAGAGCACACGTTAAACCCTGAGTTTGTTGATGGTATTAAACTAGCTAAGCCGCGTGATGTATTTTCGTTGCCAGAATTTGATGTGGGCGCCTGCTCAGTACAAGACGCCGCAGCGCAATTAGCCGCACGCTTTTTAGCACCTCAAGCTGATGAATACATTTTAGATGCCTGTGCAGCACCTGGCGGTAAAACATGTCATATATTAGAGCTTGCTGATGCAGAAGTATTAGCACTTGATAGTGACGCCACTCGCCTAGAACGTGTTAAACAAAATTTAACCCGTATCGGTTTAGGCGCAGACCTACAATGTGCAGACGCTTCGCAGCCACACACCTGGTGGGATGAGCAACAGTTTGACCGCATTTTATTAGATGTCCCTTGTTCGGCAACCGGTGTTATACGCCGCCACCCAGATATTAAATGGCTTCGCCGCGCATCCGACATTGAAGATTTAGCCACACTACAAAGCGATATACTCAATAGCATTTGGCCGCTACTTAAACCAGGCGGCACAATGATATACGCAACCTGTTCGGTACTGCCGCAAGAGAACCAACAGCAAGTCGCTAAATTTTTAGCTAATAATAGTGACGTTGAGCATATACCACTGCACGACAACGACACAGTTACCAACCCTGGTTTACAATTACTACCAGGTGAAAGCGACGGATTTTATTACGCTAAGCTAGTTAAAAAAGCCTAATAGCCGTACACTCAATAGCCATTTATTAAACAGTAAATGGCTATTTTTTTAATTAAACAGTAATTCGGGTAAATAATGAAAATAATCATACTCGGTGCCGGACAAGTCGGTGGTACGCTTGCTGAAAACTTAGTTGGCGAACAAAACGAAATAACCGTTGTTGATATAGACGGCAACCGCTTACGAGAGCTACAAGATAAGTACGACTTACAAGGGGTCACGGGGCACAGTGCACACCCAGATGTGCTCAGACGTGCAGGTGCTGAAGACGCCGACATGATTATTGCGGTAACCAGCTCAGATGAAGTTAATATGGTGGCGTGCCAAGTCGCGTATAGTATTTTTAATACGCCAACTAAAATAGCCCGTATCCGATCAGAGCAATATTTAAAATACCGCGAAAAGCTATTTCATAACGATGACCTCCCGGTTGATCACTATATTGCCCCCGAAGCACTTGTTACCAAATATATTCGCCGTTTAATAGATTACCCGGGCGCGTTGCAAGTGCTGCAATTTGCCGATGGCATGCTCTCTCTTGTGGCTGTAAAAGCTTACTACGGTGGCTTATTAGTGGGTTATGCGCTTTCTGCTTTAAAAGAGCATATTCCGAATGTAGAAACCCGTGTAGCAGCAATTTATCGCCAAGGTAAAGCTATAAAGCCACTGGGCACCACGGTAATAGAAGCGGACGATGAAGTATTTTTCATTGCTGCCACTAAGCATATTCGCGCAGTTATGAACGAGCTACAAAAACTTGAGCGTTCTTACAAAAAAATTATGATAGCCGGTGGTGGTAACATTGGTGCAGGCCTTGCTCGCTCACTGGAAAAAAACCACAGCGTTAAGTTACTAGAGCGCAGTAAAGAGCGTGCTGAGCAACTCTCTGAAATGCTAGATAACACCGTCGTGTTTTGTGGAGACGCCTCAGACCAAGAACTACTATCTGAAGAGCACATAGAGCAAGTTGATGTGTTTATTGCCGTAACCAACGACGATGAAGCAAATATAATGTCGGCTATGCTTGCAAAACGCATGGGCGCACAAAAAACCATGGTGCTTATTCAGCGTGGTGCGTATGTAGATTTAGTGCAAGGGGGTGAAATAGATATTGCTATATCACCACAACAAGCAACTATTTCGGCGCTACTTACACACGTACGCCGTGGCGATATTGTTAATGTGTACTCGTTACGTAAAGGCGCGGCAGAGGCCATTGAAGCCGTTGCCCATGGCGATGAAAACACATCAAAAGTAGTTGGCCGTGCGATTGCCGATATCAAGCTACCTGCAGGTACAACGATTGGCGCTATTGTACGTAATGACGACGTACTGATTGCCCACGACGACACGGTTATTATGTCTGGTGATCACGTTATTATGTTTTTAATCGATAAAAAGCATATCAACGTAGTAGAAAAGCTATTCCAAGTTAGCGCTATATTTTTATAGTTAAACACAAAAAAGCCGCTGACTAAGGCGGCTTTAGTGGAGTATGTTTTTTTAATGCTAGGCAACCCTGCTTAGCAGCTTACTAATTACTGTACTTTTGAAAACTCTTGCTCAGAAATTTCACCATTACCATCAGTATCTAGCTGGTCAAAAATCTTCACTAGCTGTGAATTTACCTGCGCTTCTTGCTTTGAAATTGCACCATCACCATCGGCATCAAACGAGGCAAAGTCGACTGCAGCATACGCCGCTGATGAAGAAGCTAATACGATAACGGCAAGTGCTGTATTTAATGTTTTCATAGTTGTGTCCTAATTAAGAGGAAATCCTTTTCTAAGATCCATGGGTTTAAAAATTAACTAAAAAGTGCTTTTGCCAATGTGCATTATTAAGTTTTAATGCACATTGGATTAGAGCAAATGACTCTTTGCTAAGTGAACATGCGCTGCCCTGCGCTCAATTGGCAAAGATCATCACACCCTAGTATTTAGAGAACTCTTGCTTTGAAAGCTCACCATTTCCGTCGGTATCAAGCTCAACAAACTCAGCCATTAAATCCGCATCAACCGATGCTTCAGCTTGGCTGATGGCGCCATTGCCATCTACATCTAGCGTGTCAAAATCAGTCCCTGCAAAGGCAGCAGAAGAAGAGGCAATAGCCATAAATGCGAGTGCTTTATTTAAATGCTTCATAATTTAATCCTTCAATATAAACAAATTAGTTAAGTTCACTACGTGGTGTACGCAATCCTTGTAATCCTTTTTCGTAAGCTCCCTTGCCTACTTAGGTTGTCATTGGCAACTCAGGATTGTTACCACACTTTAAGCTTCTGAAAATTCTTCTTTTGATAGCTCACCATCTTGGTCAGTATCTAATTCTGAGAACATGCTCATCAGTTTTGCATCAATTGATGCCTCTGATTTGCTAATCGTGCCGCTGCCATCTACATCTAACGTATCAAAATCGGTTGCTGCAAATGCCGCTGATGATGAAGCAAGGGCGATAAGTGCTAAAGTTTTATTAATGCTTTTCATAATATAATTCCTTCAAGTATATGTGTGCGATTAAGTGTTTTACTTTAAATCACGTTATTGTTCAGTACAGCCAGACTATTACAACTTGAATGCCAAGTTTTAAAAGCTCATTAATTTCAATTAGTTAAAAGAGCACTTGGCTATTTTTGATAAATTTGCGGGGTTTTATGTTGCAAACTAGCAACAAAGGGTAAAGCTAAGTTTTTAAATACAATAAAAACAGCTAGTTACATAAGAGAAAAAAGCTACAATTTTCGGCGTAAATTGTAAGAATGAAGTTTTATCGAAAAAAGAGACTAAATTTTAGCCATGAGGGGAGCTAACGCATTAAAATAACTCACTCGTAAAACTAATCTATACAACTGATTTTTATAGAAAATAAAAATTATTTTTTGAAGTTTTAAAAAATATGACTGCCACTCAAGTAAAAAATGGCCATTTGTTGCTATTAAGCGAAAGTGCTTATTCTAATGGCAGCTCAAGCATCGCGGGATCGATAAAGTGCTCTTTCATAAATGCCTTCATTTCATCTTCACTGGCTAGAAGTTTAATACCACAATTAACTCCCGCGGCGTGTTCTTTTACACTGCATATTTCGCCAGTAAATGATTTATTGTTGGTATCAACCGTCACCGTGCATTGCATATCTTTAATATTTTCATCGTTTTGATCGCCGCGTACATCAAACATCACCCCGGTAAGCGAGATGTCTTTAATCACCCCTTCAAGTACTCTATCGTCACTGAGAGTTAATTTTGCAGGTAATAAGGTAGGTATGCGTGTTTGCGCGCGCAGTGCAAATAACTGCACTTGCGTAGGGTAATTAATAAAAATGAGCCTAGCAGGGTGTGAGGCAACCGACATAAGCTGCTGCCTAAATGCTATTACTTGTCCGCCACTGCCTTCTATAACCGCTCTTACCACCACCATTACACCATCACGTAGGTAATCACTTGCAGCAGGTAAACGCTTTGAACTTGGGTAATTTAAAATAATAAATTTATTTTCTAGCAAGCCAATAAACTCTGTTTTTACGCGTTTACTACTGGTAGGCGTAACAATTTCCAAGTCGACCAATCGCCCTGTTGTTAACTGGTGTAATTTATCTAAATTAGAATGTGGCATGCCTGTTCCTAAGCATCATTTATATATTATTACCCACGCCAAAAGGTCGGCGTAAATAGCACGAGTAAGGTGAATATTTCTAAGCGACCAAATACCATGGCAATGGTTAATAGCCATTTGGCACCATCGCTCACCGCCCCATAATGCGAGGCAACATCACCTAAGCCTGGGCCTAAATTATTTAAACACGCCGCCGTAGCAGAGAACGCGGTAATGTTGTCCATGCCGGTTCCCATTAGTGCCAGCATTATAATAATAAACACCAACGCGTACGCTGAGAAAAACCCCCAAACCGCTTCAACTACTTTATCGGGCAGGGCTTTACGACCAAGCTTAATAGAGTATATAGCACGTGGGTGCACTAAGCGGTTAAGCTCACGTATGCCTTGTAGGTAAAGTAAAAACACGCGTACAACTTTCATACCGCCACCGGTTGAACCTGCACAGCCACCTATAAAGCTCGAAAAAATAAGCAATATAGGTAAAAACAGCGGCCAAGTAGAAAAGTTATCGGTGGCAAAACCGGCTGTGGTACTCATAGAAACCGCCTGAAATAAGGCCTGATCGAGGGTTTCATCGCCATCGGCAAATATTTCGTTAGATGAGAGCACCGTAAAACAAATAACCACCAGCGCTAACTGTACCAGTAAAAAAACTTTAAATTCAGGGTCGCGAATGTATACCTGAATATTACGACTCGCTACCGCCGCGTAATGCAGTGAAAAGTTAACCGCAGCAATAATTAAAAAGAAAACACATATAAAGTTAATGACAGGGCTATCAAAGTGCCCTATTGAGGCATCGTAAGTAGAAAAACCGCCAATCGCCACTGTAGAAAACGCATGGCATATAGCATCAAACCACTCCATACCTGCCGCCCAATACGCCAACATACAGGTTACCGTTAACGACACATAAATGTACCAAAGGTGCTTTGCGGTATCGGCAATACGGGGGGTCATTTTTGAATCTTTTACCGGGCCTGGGATCTCAGCTCGGTATAACTGCATGCCACCGACCCCAAGCATGGGCAGTATAGCAACAGCAAGTACAATGATACCCATACCGCCAAACCACTGTAATTGCTGGCGATAAAACAAAACAGACTTAGGCAGGTATTCAATTCCGGTAAGTACAGTGGCCCCAGTGGTTGTAAGGCCAGAGAAGGCCTCAAATACTGCATCGGCCATAGACAAATTAGGTTCTTGCAAAAAAATCAGCGGTAACGATGCAAACGCCCCTAGTACCAGCCAAAACAGTACAACAATTAAAAAGCCTTCGCGTGCTTTTAAGTCGCCGTTTTCATGCCTGTTTGGGTAATAAGCTGTTAAACCAATAACCACACTAAATATAAACGCTAATACAAAAGGAACACCACCACCATCTTTATAAAATAAAGACACCACCGCAGGCGGCACCATGGTAATACTAAACAGCGCAACAAGTTGGCCAAGGATTTTTATGATGGTACGAAATTGCATGTAGCTTATCGCTTTTATTATTAGTAAATATAAGTGTGTAAGTTATTGTCTTACTCTTTGATAGTTAACTCAACTGCGCCATGGCTTAAATCAAAAATATCTTTAATGGCCTGTTTTGCTTGGCGGCTATCAATAGTAATAACCCATTCAATATTAGCAGTAAATTGTTTTTCTATATTAAGTACTTGATAATTGGTTTTTAACAATTGCTCTATTGCGCCCTGCATGCTGTATTCACTCTGGCCTACAATCTCGATACTCGGTACTTTAGTCACCGTTTTTAGCTGCGAAAGTGCATTATTAAGCGACCCACCATAGGCACGCACTAACCCACCGGTGCCCAGCTTTATACCGCCAAAATAACGGGTGACAACCGCAGTAATTTCGCCAAGTCCAGAACCCACCAGCACATTAAGCATGGGCTTTCCTGCGGTACCATTTGGCTCGCCATCATCAGAAAAACCATAAACATGGCTTCCGCCTGGGTTACCCGCTACGTGCGCCCAACAATTATGGCGAGCATCTGGGTACTTTTCTTCAATGCTTTTAATAAATGCTTTAGCAGCCTGTAGGTCTGGCGTATGCGCGATATGAACTATAAAGGTGCTTTTTTTAATTTCTTCTTGATGAAACATATCATCGGCGGGGAATTTATATTCAGACATAATTAAAGCTCAATTAAAAATGGGGCCAAAAGGCCCCTTTGCATTCGCGTATTTTAGCGCGTATTGGCGAGCTCGTCTTTATTAGCTTAATCGAGCGCTAAATCACGAGTCATATTTTCTAGGCTGTCTTCGTGAACAATAATATTGTCTTCAATACGAATACCGCCGTATGGTTTTAACGACTCGATTTTTTCCCAGTTAATAAACTGCTTACTGTCGGTTTGCGCTAAATCACCTAATAATGAGTCTATAAAGTAAAGCCCTGGCTCAATAGTAAATACTTGGTTTTTCTCTATTTTACGAGTACAACGCAAGAATGGGTGCCCTTCTGGCGATGGCTGGTGGGTGCCTTTATCATCACGCATAAAGCCGCCCATATCGTGCACTTGTAAGCCAAGGTGATGGCCCAAGCCATGAGGGAAAAATGTTGAGGTAATTTTACGTTCCACAATTTCTGTTGCGGGTAAGTTTACAATATTGAAGTCGCTAAGAATTTGCGCAATACGGTTATGACAATCAACGTGTAAATCGCCATATAACATGCCAGGCTTTAATGCGTTGCCTAGCTCAATTTGTATTGCCGTCATAGTTTGTACTAGTTCAGCAAACTCGCCCTGTTTTTTAAAATCGTACGTACGGGTTATATCTGCGGCATACCCATTAAAGTTTGCGCCAGCATCGATTAAAAACGAATTATGAGTAAGCGGTGCTTTTGGCTCAAAATGTGTGTAATGCAAAATAGCGCAGTTTTCGTTAAGCGCTACTATGTTGCCATACGGCATTTCGTTTTCGCTTTGGCGTGTAGCCATAAGGTACGCTTGCTGAATATCAAATTCGCTACCACCATTATAAAACGTATCGCGTGCTGCTTTATGTCCATCTACCGCGATGCGGTTTGCTTGGCGTAAACATTCAAGCTCGTACTGCGTTTTATAAGCGCGGTTATAATGAAAATAGTTAAGTACCGGCTCAGGGTTCATAATACTAAAGCCAAGCGCTTGCGCTACCTCTAGGTATTCGCCCATGTAAGCGTATTTAGCTTTATCGTAAGGTAATAGTTTTTCAACTTGATCAGGCTGTAGCAATAATTCTATATCAAAGTACTCAGCCCAAAAATCACGCGGCTCATCTGGTACTTTGTGCCAAAAATCAACTGGGCGGTAAAAAATAAGCTTCGGTTTATCGCTACCATTTACCACAATCCAACAATGTGGATTATCAATAACAGGAAGCCATGCTTTAAAGTGTGGATTAACTTTAAATGGGTAATACATGTCGTCTAAAAACTGGCGCTTAGCTTGGCCTGAGTGAATAACTAAACCCTCGAGCCCTTCACGGTCACAAATTGTACGCGTACGTTGTTGTAATGTGGCAATATGCTCTGCATATAAAACGGCTAATTTATCCATTGTTAATCCATCTGTTAAATTTAACTTGCTTTGAGTCTACCACTTAAACGTAAAGCGCTCAAAAAAGGGGGATATTTAACATGTAAATATCCCCCTAATACTTATACCCATCGTGTTACGTTATTAGCCCTTTATTTAGCACGCTAGAATGGCTAAATATTTTAGGCAATTGGTATTACATAATTTACCCGCCCATTTTCATGTTGAGTAACGGCGCGAGCACGTTTCCTTCTCGGCCCATCCGGGTGTGATAAACCTGGCGATAAGCAAACACATTTTTTACGTAATCTCGCGTTTCTCTATACGGGATCAGCTCAACCCATAGCTCTGCAGGTATGGCTTCGTCAGGTAACCAGCGTTTAATACGATGATACCCTGCGTTGTAAGAAGCCGTAGCAAGTATTTCATTCCCTTTGTTTTTCTTTTTTAAGTACTGCAAGTAACTAGTACCTAAGCGTATATTGGTTTTAGGTTGGTACAAACGCGTACTCGATACCCTTGCTTTGTTAACGTATTCTGCCGTACTAGGGAGTAATTGCATTAAACCACGCGCATTTGCATGCGAACGCGCATCTGGTGCAAACGAGCTTTCGCGCCGTGCAATTGCAATACTCCACGCGGGGTCTATTTTGCTGCGTTTACTGTAGCGCTCAAATATATCTTGAAATGCAAACGGAAAACGCAGTTCAACATAATCCCATGCTTTAATTTTAGCTAACGTGAAAATAACGTTATCGTGCCAATTGTTTTGCGCTGCAACCTTTGAGGCAGCTAGTTTTTCTTCATCAGTAGAGGTGTTCGTTAAGTAATTCCATTCTCTGCGAGCAGAGGTAAAACGCTCGAGTTCGTAAAGTGCTTTTGCACGTTTAAAGCCCGGCGCATTCTTCACCTTCTCTACTAATTTTTGATCAACCTGCAAAGGCTGATTGTTTAAATCAACCGGCAGCCCTAATCGTGCCGCCGCTAAAAAGCCATAGTAATCGCGGTTAGCGGCCACTTTAGTCCAAATTTCGTCTGCTTTTTGTTGCTCGCCTCGCTTAGCATAGCTATAAGCAAGCCAATATTGCTGGCCTAAACTTAAATCGTCTTTACCTGTAAAAAAAGCCGCTATGCCTTCCCAGTCTTGAGTTTTAAGCATATTACCAAGTTGCCACTGAATTAACTTTCGGTCTTGTCGCGCCTTTGGCACCTTATTAAGCCAAAAACTAGCCTGCTTATGCCCACTTGAAGCAAGCGATAAAGCAAACGTGTAATATAAATCTGCTTTTTCTTCATCGCTGTAGGTAAACATTTTTTCTAGCTTTTGCCAGGCTCTTAAAGCCAGCGCTTTATCGCGCCAAATTAAACGCTTAACACCATAAATGGCTATTTGCGCTTCTTTTGCCGACTTAGTTTTATAACGATACAAGCCTGCGGCCGCACTAGGGTCGCGGCGTACTTTTAAGTATAAATCGGCTAAGTAACGCTCGTTTTTAGGTAACAACGTTTTTAAATAAGGGAGTAAACTTTGCGTACCGCCCTGCGCTGCAAGCGTTATGCGCTTCCATACAAGCTCATTATTTAAATAACCTTTTTTGCGCCAAAGCGAAAATAGCGGGTCGCATTCATTCGGTTGCGACTTACCCACCGTCCATAAATCGGTAACCTGATTAAAAATGGCTTTTTCTGGCGCCCCTAAATCAAGCTGAAAATCTAAAAACGTGCATGTTAGCGCCGCGTTAGACGTTTCTCGGTAGTTTTTTATATAAGCCGCTTTTTTATTGTTTTTTTCAAGATACTCTAACCACGCTTTGCGTACCGGCCACTCAAGCGGGGTATGTTCATAAATGGTTAGGTAATCTTCAATTTCGCTTTGGTATTTAAAATTGGGATGGTGTTGCCAATATGTTTTTTCGACATACGGCTTTAGCGGGTGGTCTAACCCGTTTATTGCTTCTTTAAAGTCTTGGTAGCTTCCATAGCGCACTTTTTTTTCAGCATCTAAAAACGCGTCATTATCGATACTCGCTTGGGCAGAACTAAAAGGAAGAATAAAGGCAGCTGCCACAGCGCTTAATAAAAATTTTTTCATAATATCCTTTAGGTTTAACGACCTGTCAGGGTTAATAATTTCCAGTTTGAGACACTAAAACAATAATGAGAGTGCCTTTAATAAAGTATGAACAACATTTAATTTACGCACTCATAATAATTAATGAGTACCTTTAGCACATTCCAGTACACCTTAGCACCAAACCAGCTATATTTTAACCAACCGTTTGTAACCGAGTTAAATTTTTCGTTGCATTTTAATTTTAAAGCAAGCACACTGGTCGAAATGCAAACTCATCGTACCAGTCTTAGTTCGTCAACTAGGGAGAATAATAATGTTATATAAAAGCGATTCCTTTGAAGTTAGCTTCCTAAAGGAAAACATCGCCGAGTTTAAGTTTTGTGTTGCAGGTTCTGTAAACACACTATCTCAGCAAACTCTTTCAGATTGTGCAGCAGCATTAAAAGAATTAGCGTCTAATTCTGATATCAAAGGCATGATTTTCACCAGTGATAAAGATCACTTTATTATTGGTGCAGATATCTTCGAATTTTTACCAACATTTACTAAACCAGAAGAAGAATTAGTAACGTGGATCAAAAACGCAACCGACGTTTTTGACGCAATCGAAGATTTACCATTCCCTACTCTTAGCGCTATAAATGGCTTGGCACTTGGCGGCGGCTGTGAGTGGGCACTTGCTACCGATTATCGCGTTGCAAGCGAAACTGCTAAAATGGGCTTACCAGAAGTTAAACTAGGTATAATGCCTGGTTTTGGTGGCACAGTGCGCTTACCACGCATTATTGGCGCAGATAACGCCATGCTTTGGATTACCTCAGGCAAAGAAAACCGTGCCACTGATGCCCTAAAAGTAGGTGCGTTTGACGCGGTAGTTAGTGCTGACAAACTTTTAGAGTCAAGCCTAGCAACACTTGAATTAGCAATTGCCGGCAAACTAGATTGGCAAGCAAAACGCGATATTAAACTTCAGCCACTTAAATTAAACCGTGTTGAGCAAGGCATGAGCTTTGCGATGGCAGAAGGTATGGTAATGGGTAAAACCAAAGGCCACTATCCTGCTCCGGTTATGGCAGTTCGCACTATTAAAGCAGCGGCCAACTGTACTCGCGATGAAGCAATGGCAATCGAAAATGCTAACTTTGCAAAACTTGCGCGCACTAACGAAGCAGCTGCACAAACCGGTATTTTCTTAAATGACCAGTTTATTAAAGGCAAAGCACGTAAACTTGCTAAGCACAGCGATGTTGAAATTAAACAAGCGGCTGTATTAGGCGCAGGTATTATGGGCGGCGGTATTGCATACCAGTCAGCTTATAAAGGCACACCAATTGTAATGAAAGACATCCAACAGGATGCGCTAGATTTAGGTATGGGCGAAGCGTCTAAACTACTGGGTGCAAAAGTTAAACGCGGCCACATGCCAATGGAAAAAATGCTGGCAACGCTTAGCAAAATTAAGCCAACGCTTAACGATGCAGACCTACAAAGCGCCAACATTATTGTTGAAGCGGTTGTAGAAAACCCTAAAGTTAAGCAAGCGGTATTAGCTGACCTTGAAAAGAACATGCCAGAAGGCACGGTACTTACATCAAACACATCGACTATTTGCATAGACTTACTTGCAGAAGCGTTAGATAAACCAGAAAATTTCTGTGGTATGCACTTTTTCAATCCAGTGCCAAAAATGCCATTAGTAGAAATTATCCGTGGTGCAAAAACTTCTGATAAAACAATTAACGCGGTAGTTGATTACGCCCTTAAACTTGGCAAGTCACCTATCGTTGTTAACGATTGCCCTGGCTTTTTTGTAAACCGAGTTTTATTCCCTTACTTTGCAGGCTTTAGCAAATTAGTTGTTGAAGGCGCTAACTTTGCAAAAGTAGATAAAGTAATGGAAAACGTATTTGGCTGGCCAATGGGCCCAGCTTACCTACTTGATGTTGTAGGTATTGATACGGCTTACCATTGTACTGGCGTAATGGCAGACGGTTTCCCTGAGCGTATGGCACGCGCAGAAAAAGATCCGGTGACTGTTTTTGCTAACGAAAAACGTTTTGGTCAAAAGAACAAAGCAGGTTTTTACAAGTACGAAACAGACCGTCGTGGTCGTCTTAAAAAATCAACCGATGCAACAGCAGTTGAGCTACTAGCGCCAATTACTGATGCACCGAAAGAATTTGATAAACAAGAAATTATCGACCGTTGTATGATCCCAATGATCAACGAAGTGCTTCTTTGTTTACAAGAAGGCATTGTTGCTTCTCCTCAAGAAGCTGATATGGCCCTTGTATACGGCGTTGGTTTCCCTCCATTTAGAGGCGGCGCGTTCCGTTACTTAGATCAAACAGGTTTAGCTAACTTTGTTGCAGCAGCAGACAAATATGCTCACCTAGGTGCGATTTACCAAGTATCAGAGCAAACTCGCAAATGGGCCGAAGAAGGTCGTGTTTTCTATAAGGTGGAAGGTTAATATCATGAATAATCCAGTAATTGTAGATTGTATCCGCACACCAATGGGTCGCTCAAAAGGCGGCGTATTTAAAAACAAGCGTGCAGAAGATTTAAGTGCTCACCTTATGAAAGGGTTATTAGAGCGCAACCCAGCAGTTGACCCTGCATCAATTGACGATATTTATTGGGGCTGTGTACAGCAAACATTAGAGCAAGGCTTTAACGTTGCACGTAACGCATCGTTACTTGCAGGTATTCCACACTCAGTACCTGCTACAACCGTTAACCGTTTATGTGGCTCGTCAATGCAAGCATTGCATGACGCAGCACGCGCTATTATGACAGGCGCTGGCGACACTTACCTTATTGGTGGTGTTGAGCACATGGGTCACGTTCCAATGACTCACGGTAACGATTTTCACCCAGGCTTAGCTACATCAATTGCACAAGCATCTGGTTCTATGGGCTTAACAGCTGAATACCTTGCTACTATTCACGGAATTAGCCGCCAGCAGCAAGACGAATTTGCATACCGCTCACATCAACGTGCACATGCTGCAACAGTTGAAGGCCGTTTCCGCCGCGAAATTTTAGCAATGGAAGGTCACGCAGCTGATGGCTCTTTAATTTTAGTTGAAGATGATGAAGTAATTCGCCCTGAAACAACGGTTGAAGGTTTATCTCAGCTTCGCCCAGTATTTAACCCGGCTTCTGGCTCGGTTACTGCGGGTACGTCTTCTGCTCTTTCTGATGGCGCATCAGCCATGTTAGTAATGAGCGAAGAAAAAGCGAAAGAGCTTGGCTTACCAATTCGTGCACGCGTTAAAGCAATGGCTGTTGCCGGTTGCGATCCATCAATCATGGGTTACGGCCCAGTACCAGCAAGTAAAAAAGCACTTGCACAAGCTGGTATTACTATTGATGACATTGACGTAGCAGAGCTTAACGAAGCATTTGCAGCACAATCACTGCCTGTACTTAAAGACTTAGGTTTAGCAGACGTGGTTGATGAAAAAGTGAATTTAAACGGCGGCGCAATCGCACTTGGTCACCCACTAGGTTGTTCAGGTTCGCGTATTAGCACCTCGCTTATTCACTTAATGGAAGATAAAAATGCAAAATATGGTCTAGCCACTATGTGTATTGGTTTAGGCCAAGGCATCGCGACTGTATTTGAACGTGTTCAAGACTAAGTATTAACTTCAACATGTAAACCATCTTGGTGATTAAAAAGGCGAACTAGCGCAAGTTAGTTCGCCTTTTTTTATGCCACCAGCTTATTGCTGATATGAATAATGTGATCGGGTGTATTAAATTTAAACCAGATTATTTTTTACTGTATTACGCTTACCCGTTATATGCAAAACAGTTAACCAAACAGATTAATTGCGCTAAACTACCCGACCAAACCAAGCCGCGACTATTTTTACAGGTAACTTTTTATGAGCTTTGATAATCCCGATCACCAATTAGACGCCATGGGCCTACGCTGCCCAGAACCTGTAATGATGTTACGCGCTGCAATTCGTAAGATGAACGACGGTGAAACGTTATTAATTACCGCTGATGACCCATCAACCACTCGCGATATTCCAAGTTTTTGTACATTTATGGATCACACGCTGGTGGCCACAGACGCCGATGAAGCACCGTATAGGTATGTGGTGAAGAAAGGTTTATAGGTTTGAAAGTTGGTTTAGTAAGTTGGGTTATTTTTGAATATTTAACGCATCGTTAAGAACTTAAACCAGATGTAGGTTGGGTTGAGTTTTACGAAACCCAACTTGTTTTATAACACCGAAATTTTATTCATCATACAAAGTGGTTGAATCATTATTGCACTCCCAATCTTGGCTTAGTTTTGAATTTTTAACGTATTGATGAAAGCTTGAAAATGGCCAATCACTCACTTTAATAACATGGTTATGTTTCACCGGGTTGTAGTGAATATAATTAATATGATTATTTAAGTCTTCTTCATCTCTAATTTTATGTTCCCAATAGCGACGCTGCCAAATCCCGCGCTCTCCTTTCGCTATACGACTTTTATTACAAAACTCTGTTGCTGGCAGCTCTCGAGAAAAACCTGATTTTATAAGTCGCCAACGCATTGCGTAATTACTATCACCTTTAGGTAATTGCCAAATAGCATGAAGGTGATCGGGCATGATAACAATTGCAATCGTCTTTATTGGATGCTTTTTTGCCACCTTTGAATATACACGGCGTAATAACTCTATATTTTCCACAAGCAAAGGCTGAGATCTATCTTCTAAATTTACCGTAAAAAAATAACATGCGCCCGCCTCTAACATACGTTTATAACGCATATTTTTATCCATAAAATAAACAGATAAATAAGAGTATAGATTAGTTTTGTTAATTATAATCAAGACAAGTTTAAGCCAAGCTTATCCACGATATTGTTGCATACTCTAGCAACCACAAAAGCGTATTCCTGGCGTAGGTTGGGTTGAATTTTCGAAACCCAACGTATTTGATAACCACCAGCACAGTTCTATTCGCCGCATGTGTTGGGTTTCGTTTCACTTTACCCAACCTACTTAAAATCTACTTATCCATTATCGCGCTTTTGATTTACGACTGTAATTAATACTAACTAAGCTCATTAATTTGATTGTATATTTATAGCATTCAATAAAAATTATTATTGATGTACGTTGGGTTGAGTTTTACGAAACCCAACGTATTTGATAACCAGCAGAACAGTTTTATTCGCCGCACATGTTGGGTTTCGTTTCACTCTACCCAACCTACTTAAAATCTACTTATCTTTTATCGCGCTTTTGATTTACGACTGTAATTAAGACTAACTAAGTTCATTAATTTGATTGGATATTTATAGCAATCAATAAAAATTATTATTGATGTAGGTTGGGTTGAGTTTTCGAAACCCAACGTATTTGATAACCAGCAGATCAGTTTTATTTGCCGTACATGTTGGGTTTCGTTTCACTCTACCCAACCTACAACGTCCTTGTCGCAAATCTATAAGCCCACTCGGGCAGCTAAAAGCTGACAGCTCCCAACTGACAGCTATTTCTTAGTAATCGTCACTTTCGGCTTATCGTAGTCACTGTAATCAATACTTACTATGTATGTGCCTTTTATTGCAGGTGAGTAACTGAAGTAATTATAAATAGTATTACAGTCTGCAAGTACGGGTTGGCCGAGCGTTAGTTTTTGCCCTGCAGGTTGGGCATCGCTGTAGCCGCAGTTGTAGCCTTCACTAAAATCTGCATCGGCTATTTTAAATTCGTACACTTTACCTGGGGTGCTAAATTTAACTTCTGCTTGGTAAAGCGCGCCGCCCACAGGCATAAACTGGTACTGAGGCTCTGCATCCCAAAGCGTAAAATCGCCTCTTAGGTAAATTGTTTTATCCAGCTCTTGCTGTGGCAGTACGTCGTTAATAGACACTTGGCTAGTACACGCTGTGAGTAAGCCGGCTATGGCAAGCGTAAGAATTCGTTTCATTGGCATCATTAATGGGTTTCCTTCGTTCTGTTAAAACTAAAAAGCCAGCAATACGCTGGCTTTTTATTGGCTTAAGCGGTGTTATTTTTGTAGTACAGATATATCTGCAATATCTAAAAATAAGCGGCTTAACTGGCTTAATAGTGCGAGGCGATTTTGCTTTACAGCTTCATCGTCGGCCATAACCATGACGTTGTCAAAAAAGTTATCAACACTTTGGCGAATACCTGCCAATTGGCTTAATGCCTCTTGGTAGTTTCCATCAGCGTAAAGTGGTGCAAGCTCAGTCGCAAATTTTGCTACTTGTGATGCTAATACTTTTTCAGCGTCGTCGCTTAATAGGCTCTCATCAACATCACCTTCGGTGGTAATGTTATTTTTAGCTAGTATGTTACCTACACGCTTATTCGCTGCTGCAAGCGCTTCTGCGGCGTCTAACGTACGGAAGTGGCTTACTGCTTTAACACGACGGTCAAAGTCAGTAGGTTTAGTAGGACGACGTGCCAGTACTGCTTGAATAACATCTACTTCAATGCCTTCGTCTTGGTACCATGCGCGGAAGCGCCCTAGCATAAAGTCAAATACGTCGGTTGATACATTTAGGTTAGTAAGCTTTTCGCCAAACAGTGTTTGTGCTTTTGCTACTAGGTCTAAAATATCAAGCGGTAGCTCTTTTTCTACCATGATACGCAGTGCACCAATGGCAGCACGACGAAGTGCAAATGGGTCTTTGTCACCTTTTGGTGCTTGGCCTATACCAAAAATACCCACCAGCGTATCAAACTTATCTGCAATTGCTACTGCACAGCTGATTAGGTTTGTAGGTAAATTGTCACCTGCAAAACGCGGCATGTATTGCTCGTTTTGTGCAATAGCTACATCTTCTGCTTCGCCATCAAAGCGTGCATAGTGCATACCCATTACACCTTGCACGTCGGTAAATTCCATTACCATTTCGGTCATTAAGTCTGTTTTACTTAATAGGCCAGCACGTTTTGCAAGGTCTTTGTCGGCGCCTAGTTGCTCTGCAATGTAGCCGGCAAGTTCGCTAATACGTACAGATTTATCTTTAAGCGTACCTAATTGCTTTTGGAATAAAACAGTATCAAGTGACTCTAAGCGACTTTCTAGGGTTTTCTTTTTATCTGTTTCAAAGAAGAACTGCGCATCAGCTAAACGTGGGCGCACTACTTTTTCGTTACCAGATATAACCACACTTGGATCTTTACTTTCGATGTTAGATACAAACAAAAACTTATTTAAAAGTTTGCCGTTTTGATCTAATAGCGGGAAGTATTTTTGATCGTCCTTCATGGTGTAAATTAGTGCTTCGGCAGGTACATCTAAAAATGCTTCTTCAAATGTTGCCGTTAACGTTACTGGCCACTCTACTAATGAAGTAACTTCTTCTAGTAAATCTTCATCCATTGCAACAACCGCATTCACTGCGCTTGCCGCTTCTTCTATTTGTGCACGGATTTGCGCTTTACGTTGTTCGTAATCAGCAATAACGTAGGCTGATTTTAATACGTCGAACACGTCATCTGCATGCTTAATAGTGATTTTTTCTGGATGATGAAAACGGTGGCCTTGTAACTGATTAGTTACTTGCTTACCTAAAATTTCGCCTTCAATAAGTTCATCACCAAATAAAATAGTTACGGTATGAACTGGGCGAATAAATTGTGTTTTATTCGCGCCCCAACGCATTGGCTTAGGTATTGGCAGCTTTGCTAACGACTTTGCAATGGCATCGCTCATCAGCGTTTTGGTTTCTTGTCCTGCTACTTTAGCAATATGTAAAAGCCAAGCACCTTTGTCGGTTTCAAGAGTTTGTGCTTCACTTACGTCAATACCACAACCACGTGCCCAGCCCATTGCTGCTTTAGTTGGGTTACCTTCACTATCGAACGCTGCTTTAGTTGCAGGGCCACGCTTTTCTACTTCTTTATCTTGCTGCTTTGCTTCAAGCGCTTTTACTTGTAAACCTAAACGACGAGGCGATGCATACCAGCTTACGCCTTCATGCTCAAGCTCTAGTGTTTCAAGCTCTGCTGTTAAGTTTGCGGCAAAGGCTTCTGCTAATTTGCGCAGTGCTTTTGGTGGCAGCTCTTCGGTGCCAATTTCTACTAATAAATTTTGTGCTGACATGCTTACTTATCCTTACACAGCGGGAAACCAAGCGCTTCACGTGCATCGTAATAGCTTTGTGCACACGCTTTTGATAACGCTCGAACGCGTAAAATATAACGCTGACGTTCGGTTACTGAGATTGCATGACGCGCATCGAGTAAGTTAAACGCGTGCGATGCTTTCATTACTTGCTCGTAAGCAGGTAGTGGTAAATTTGCTTCTATTAGCTTTTGGCTCTCAGCTTCACACTTATCAAACTGTGCAAATAAGTCATCTACGTTTGCGTGTTCAAAGTTGTAAGTAGATTGTTCTACTTCATTTTGATGGAATACATCGCCGTAAGTTACACGCCCTAATGGACCGTCTGCCCATACTAGGTCGTATATACTGTCTACACCTTGAATGTACATTGCTAAACGCTCTAGGCCGTAAGTAATTTCACCGGTTACAGGAGAGCATTCTAAGCCCCCGACTTGTTGAAAGTAAGTAAACTGCGTTACTTCCATACCGTTTAGCCAAATCTCCCAACCTAAGCCCCATGCGCCTAGTGTTGGCGATTCCCAGTTATCTTCTACAAAGCGTACTTCGTGCGTTAGGGTATCAATTCCCATCGCTTCTAGTGAGCCTAAGTAAAGCTCTTGAATGTTATCTGGTGATGGCTTTAAAACTACCTGAAATTGGTAGTAATGCTGTAAGCGGTTTGGGTTTTCGCCGTAGCGGCCATCGGTAGGACGGCGACACGGTTGTACGTATGCGCTCGACATTGGCTCAGGGCCAATAGATTTTAAGAATGTTTGCGGGTGAAATGTCCCTGCGCCCACTTCCATATCAAGTGGTTGAATAATGACACAGCCTTGCTGCGCCCAATAATCCTGTAAAGCCAGGATCAAACCTTGAAAGGTTTTAACGTCATATTTTTGCATATTTGGCTTTTTACTATCTGAAAGTAGCGTGAAAATTACCCTCAGTATACCTTGTGCACACGCAGGTTTTAAGCAGTTTGTGCGGTTGTTAAAATAAAAAAGGAGCCATTAGGCTCCTTTTAAGATGTAAGTATAATTTTTTACACGTCTAAGTTAACTACACGAAGTGCGTTGGTTTCTATAAACTCACGACGAGGCTCAACTTGATCGCCCATTAATGTTGCAAACAATTGATCTGCCGCTACAGCATCTTCAATTGTTACTTGTAACATACGACGAGCGCTAGGATCCATTGTGGTTTCCCACAGTTGGCTAGGGTTCATTTCGCCTAATCCTTTATAGCGCTGAATATAGATCCCGCGCTTAGATTCTGCGATCAACCATTCCAAAGCATCCACAAAGTTATCAACAGGTTTTGTTTTCTCACCACGTTGAACATATGCGCCTTCTTTTAAGATGTTTGCGATCTTCGTGCCAGTAACAGCAATGCGTTGGTAGTCACGTGATGCAATAAAGTCGTAGTGTAATACGTGTGCTTTATCCACACCGTGCTGACGAATATTCACAACCGGGAAGTACAAGTTGCGCTCTGCATCATGCTCTGTTCCAGCGTGGAAAATTGTCGCATCTTCATCACGTTCAACTAAGTCATCAACAAGCTCTTTAGTCCACTCAATTACCTTAGCTTCGTTAGATAAGTCTTCTACTTTTAACTCGCTTTGGTAAATCAAACGTTCCATTACCGTATTAGGGTATTTACGTTTTAAGCGCTCAATGACTTTAACTGTGTTTTGGTAATCTTGTACTATTTGCTCAAGCGCTTCACCTTCAATTGCACTTGCATCTTCGCTTGTGTAAAGCGCTGCATTATTTAGTGCAAGTGATGTTAGGTACTCTACAAGTGCAGGATCGTCTTTAATATAACGCTCTTGCTTACCTTTTTTCACTTTATAAAGTGGCGGTTGTGCAATGTAAATATAACCACGCTCAACAATTTCTGGCATTTGGCGATAGAAGAATGTTAGTAGCAATGTACGAATGTGAGAACCATCCACGTCCGCATCGGTCATGATAATGATGCTGTGGTAACGTAGTTTTTCTGGGTCATATTCATCACGGCCAATACCACAACCTAGGGCTGTTATTAGCGTTGCTACTTCTTGTGAAGAAAGCATCTTATCAAAGCGTGCTTTCTCTACGTTCAAGATTTTACCTTTAAGTGGCAAAATTGCTTGGTTTTTACGATTACGACCCTGCTTGGCTGAACCGCCAGCTGAGTCACCCTCCACTATGTATAGTTCAGATAATGATGGGTCTTTTTCTTGGCAGTCAGCTAATTTACCAGGTAAACCTGCTAAATCCATAGCGCCTTTACGACGAGTCATTTCGCGGGCTTTACGGGCCGCTTCACGTGCTCGTGCTGCATCAATAATTTTACCAACAACAATTTTGGCATCCATTGGGTTTTCTAATAAGAAATCAGAAAACTTTTCAGCCATTGCTTGCTCAACCGCAGATTTAACTTCGCTTGATACTAGCTTGTCTTTAGTTTGTGATGAGAACTTAGGATCAGGTACTTTAACACTTACAACCGCAGTTAAGCCTTCACGCGCATCATCGCCCGTTGCATTACTGGTTGTTTTAGCTTTTTTGTTAAAGCCTTCTTTTTCCATGTAGTTATTAAGTGTACGTGTTAGCGCAGATCTAAAGCCGGCTAAGTGAGTACCACCATCACGTTGTGGAATGTTATTAGTAAAACAGTAAATGTTTTCTTGGAAGCCATCGTTCCACTGCATTGAAACTTCAACGCTAATACCATCTTCTTCACGCTCGTGAGTAAAATGGAATACACCTTTATGTACAGGTGTTTTATTGCGGTTTAAGTATTCAACAAACGCTTGAATACCGCCATCATATTTAAAGTGGTCGGTTTTATTTTCTTCGCGTTCATCAGATAAGATGATGCTTACACCAGAGTTCAAAAACGATAGCTCACGTAAACGCTTGGCTAAAATATCGTAATGAAAATCAAGGTTTGTAAATGTTTCGCCACTTGGCCAAAAACGCAGTTCAGTACCCGTAGTGTCAGCATCGCCAATAACAGCTAATGGAGCGTTAGGTACGCCCATGCTGTAAGTTTGCTCGTGCAATTTGCCTTCACGACGAATAGTAAGGGTTAGTTTTTCTGATAATGCATTTACTACCGATACACCAACACCGTGTAAGCCACCTGATACTTTATAAGAGTTATCATCAAACTTACCACCAGCATGAAGTACCGTCATGATAACCTCGGCGGCAGACACACCTTCTTCTTCATGGATAGAAGTTGGGATACCACGACCGTTATCTCTTACAGAGACTGAACCGTCTAAGTGAATCGTTACATAAATATCATCACAATGACCTGCTAGGGCTTCATCGATAGAGTTATCAACGACCTCAAACACCATGTGGTGTAAGCCTGTGCCATCATCGGTGTCCCCTATATACATTCCAGGACGCTTTCTTACTGCGTCTAATCCTTTAAGTACTTTAATACTCGACGAATCATAATTCTCAGACATGGTTAATCCCACTTATCTTGTTATTAGGTTGCCATGTTTCACGTGGAACATTTGTAGTTCTCGTTGCATGGGTTCCACCACAGCAGAAATACTTTCAGACAAAATTGAAGAAATAAAAATTTGAGAACTGCAATGAGCCAATAATTGTCCCACTTTCTCTTTTGTATCTTCGCCTAACTCTGAAGGTAGATCATCTATTAGCAATATAGATTGCTTATCTGTCTCTGACTCAATTAAACTATTTTGCGTTACTTTTAACGCATAAAGCAATAACTTCAATTGACCGCGTGAAAACGTATTCTCTACACTGTTGCCAGCGACACTAAAACTAAAATCGGCCTTATGAGGGCCTTTACTTGTAAAACCTTGGCGAGCGTCTCGCTCAAAGTTTTGCTCTAATGCATCACTCAAAGACTCACTGTCTTTCCAGCCTGCATTAAAGTTGATTTCTAAATCGCGTATAAGCGTTAATTCTGCACACATTTTATCAAAAAACTGCTGCTTAAACCTACTTATATACGCCATTCTTAATTTATTTATTTGTTCTGCCAGTCTAACAAATTCTTTGTCCCAAAACCTAATTTGGTCAAAATAATTCTTTGGCTTACTTTTTAATAATGCATTGCGTTGTTTAAGCACTTTATTAAACGATTGCCATAAATAAAAAAACTCATGTTCCACGTGGAACAAACCCAAATCTAAAAACTTACGTCGCTCTTTCGGGCCACCAAAAAACAATGAATAGCTTTCGGGTGTAATAATTTGCACAGGCATTAACTGTGCAAGTTCAGAGATTTTTCTACTGGCTTTGCCTTGTATTTTTAAATTAGTTTCACCACTTTGGGTTTTACTAATTCCAATAGGAATAGACAAGTCGTGTAGCGCTTTGCGGCCATGTATTACAAACTGATCTTGCTGATGTTGAATAATACTTTTATGTTTAGGTGTTCGAAAAGATTTGCCGTGAGAAAGGTAATAAATAGCCTCTAAAAGGCTGGTTTTTCCGCTGCCGTTTTCACCATAAATTATATTAACGCCGTTGACTGGTTCTAGCGTCAGTGCCTCAATATTACGAAAATACTTGAGGCTCAAGTGACTTAAACTCATTTATAATGGGTATCTTATAATCGCATAGGCATAACCACGTACATTGCTTCTTCATCGCCCGCACCTTCAATAAGTGCACTGCTGTTTGAATCTGCTAATGTAAATAGTACATCTTCTGTTTTTAATGTATTTAGTACATCTAATACATACGATACATTAAAACCAATTTCTAGCTCATCACCCTCATACATTACTTCTACTATTTCCTCAGCCTCTTCTTGCTCAGGGTTATTAGCCGTAATTTTAAGTAAGCCATTGGCAAGGTTTAAACGCACACCTCTAAATTTTTCGTTAGATAAAATAGACACACGTTGAAACGCATTACGTAACCATTCACGGTTAGCGGTAATTACTTTATCTCCACCACGCGGTAATACGCGGCGATAATCAGGGAAGCGGCCATCTACTAACTTACTTGTAAAAGTAAATTCCACATCGATAATACGAATATGGTTAGCGCCAAATTGAATAGTAACTAATTCTTCATCGGCAACCATAAGGCGCATAATTTCTTGCACACCTTTGCGCGGTATTATTAATTGGCGCTGCGTATTTAACGATTGGCCTAATTCTTTTTGCGCTATTGCCAAACGGTGGCCATCGGTGGCCACTGTTTTAATGTCGCTATTATCTACTTCAAACGACATGCCATTTAAGTAATAGCGAACGTCTTGGTTAGCCATTGAAAAATGCGTGCTTTCAAGTAATTTACGTAACTCTAAACGCGTTAGCTGAAACTCAACCTCGCCATCCCACTGCTCTAAATTAGGAAAGTCTTCCGCGGCAAGCGTAGTAAGTGAAAAGCGGCTTTTACCACTGGTTAAAAGCAGTTGGTGCTCTTGTAAGCTCAATGTAAGCTCAGAACCATCAGGCAGGCTTTTACAAATATCGAGTAATTTTTTAGCAGGTAGCGTTAACTTTGTATCGGCAATATCATCACCAACAAAAACACCTGCAACTAGTTCAATTTCAAGGTCTGTGCCTGTCATTGAAAGTTGCCCGTTTTCTACCACTAACAATACATTAGATAATATAGGTAACGTATGTTTACGTTCAATCGCACCCGATACTTGCACTAATGGCTTTAAAAATTGTTCTCTTGAAATGGTTATTTGCATAATAAAGTCAGCCCTAAGATGACAACGTTCTTATTAAATTTTGATAATCTTCTTTTATTTCGTGGCTTTCATCACGAAGTGATTTAACCTTTCTACACGCATGTAATACCGTGGTGTGGTCACGTCCACCAAATGCGTCACCAATCTCAGGTAAGCTGTGATTAGTTAATTCTTTTGATAATGCCATAGCTACCTGACGCGGCCTCGCGATAGAGCGGCTACGGCGCTTAGATAACAGATCTGACACACGTATTCTGTAATACTCAGCCACAGTGCGCTGTATGTTGTCTATAGTGACAAGTTTATCTTGTAGTGCCAATAAATCGCGCAGTGCTTCTTTTACAAAGTCGATAGAAATTGGACGCCCGGTAAAATTAGCATTAGCTATTACACGGTTAAGCGCGCCTTCTAATTCACGTACGTTTGAGCGTAATTTTTTAGCGATAAAAAAAGCGACTTCGTGCGGTAAATTAATTTTACTCTGCTGCGCTTTTTTCATCAAAATGGCAACGCGCGTTTCAAGCTCTGGCGGCTCTATAGCAATCGTTAAACCCCAACCAAATCGTGATTTAAGCCTGTCTTCTACGCCCTCAATTTCTTTTGGGTAGCGGTCAGAGGTTAAAATAATTTGCTGATTACCTTCTAATAATGCATTAAAGGTATGAAAAAACTCTTCTTGTGAGCGCTCTTTATTAGCAAAAAATTGAATATCATCAATCATTAGCGCATCTACACTACGGTAATAACGTTTAAATTCTTCAATGGCGTTATTTTGTAGTGCTTTTACCATGTCTTGCACAAAACGCTCAGAATGCATGTAAACAATTTTAGCATCGGGCTTGTTAGCCATAATGCCATTACCTACTGCATGTAATAAGTGAGTTTTACCTAAGCCTGTGCCGCCGTAAATAAATACTGGGTTAAAGGCAGAGCCAGGGTTATCTGCAACTTGTGTTGCAGCCGCTTTTGCTAGCTGGTTAGATTTACCCTCAACAAAGCTGTCAAAGGTATAGTTATCTTTTATATTAGATTTATAGCCTGATTTAGGCGCAGGCTCTACTGCTGCTTTTTGTTCTACAGGTTGCTGTTTAGCAGGTGCCTGTGAACTAGGTGATGCAGGGGCTTCAACACTTGGCGCCGCCGCTTGAGTATTTAGTAGTGGTTTACTACCTACATCAAAACGTAATTCGGGCGCTTCATCACCACAAATTTCTACCAGTAACTCATTAATACGGTTTAAATACTTTTCTCTTACCCAATCAAGAACAAAGCGATTAGGTGCGTAAATCGTTAAGGTATCTTCGGTACTTTCTGCTTGTAGTGGTCTTACCCACATACTGAATTGTTGCGAAGGCAACTCATCTTGCAATACATATAAACAACTTTGCCAAACCGACAGATACACAGTTAAACTCCCAGAGGTATAATTTTTATTCCCGCACATCAATAATGATTAAAAATCATGCATTTATTGCGTTCAATTGGCCAGCTACCCGACCCAAGACCGGGTATTATGAAGGCACTTTATCCACAAGTAAAAGATTGATTTTTATAAAATTGTTGATATCAGTGTATAAATATCTTAACAGACTGATTTATAGCGACTTTTATTTTAAAGCCTGATAACAGATCATAACAAAAACACACTGAGATCGCGAACCAATTTTACGATCTAAATGAGTTTTCCCATGCTTTTATTCACTTTTTAAACACCAGCTGTGGAAAACTTCTTAATTATGATGATCCTAGTTGATCACCCTACTTTATTACGATCCACATTCTTTTAGTCACACTCGGCCATTAATTCGCCTTTTTGCGCAAAAGCAGACCATTTTGCTTTAAAATTAATCCATAAATATCAAGCCAGCGTACAAAAAATGTAATAAACACGGTGTTTGCAGCGCAATTATGATTGACTTTAAAGTGCTTAATCTATAATATCTCGCGCTCGCAATGGCACCTGTGCCAGGATCGCGACCTGCATAGGATGTTTTAACTTTAACCGATCGGATGAGATTGTTATGAAAAGAACTTTTCAACCTAGCGTTTTAAAACGCAAACGTGCACACGGCTTCCGTGCTCGCATGGCAACTGTAAATGGCCGTAAAGTATTAGCACGTCGCCGCGCTAAAGGCCGCAAAGTTCTTTCTGCTTAATATATAAGTGGAAGACTTTAGCTTTGGCAGGGAGTTACGTCTGTTAACTCCCTCGCATTACTCTCGCATATTTAACGAACCCGCTCGGGCTGCAACTCCTTTATTTACTCTTTTAGCTAAACCTAATGACCAAGATAAACCTAGGTTAGGACTCACTGTTGCTAAAAAACGTGTAAAAAAGGCATGCCAACGTAACCGTATTAAACGACTCGCTCGCGAAAGTTTTCGTTTAAATCAACACACCATCGATAATATCGATATTGTGCTTATGGTAAAAAGTGGTATTGATGAGCAGTCTAACGAAGAAATAACCAAACAACTTACAAAGCTGTGGCGTAAAATAAATGAACGCTGCAAACCTGGTGCACCTAAACCACCACCTTTTAAAAAACGCCCAAACAAATCAGCTAAATCTAATAAACAAACCCGATAGCAATAGAATTGCAGGGTTAATTAGGGTATCTTTAGCTCACCTTTTAATCATGCGTTTAAAATCTCTAATTGAGCCTTTAAATACATGGTATCTATTCACTAAATATACGCAGGGGTATAAACACCATGAGGTTACTTAAACCACTTGTTGCTATTCCAAAGCGTTGTTTAGTGTTATTTATCCGCGGTTATCAAATGTGGATAAGCCCACTACTAGGCCCGCATTGTCGTTTTAATCCAAGCTGCTCTCATTACGCTATTCACGCAATTAATTTGCATGGATTTGTAAAAGGGAGTTGGTTAGCACTTAAACGCATATTAAAATGCCATCCTTTACATTCAGGCGGAGAAGACCCCGTTCCTGAAAAATTAACCCGTATTAACCACCAACACGAGAAATAAGAGCTGTTATGGAATCGCAACGCACGTTTTTATTAATCGGTTTAATGTTAGTGTCGTTTTTATTATTTCAAGAATGGAATAATGACTACAACACTCCTAAAGCCGATCCTAGTGCCACTACACAAACACTAAACACAACGTCACCAGAGTCAGATGATTACATACCGTCATCGTCAGATTCAGGTTTACCTGCTTCGGCTACCGCTGCTAAGCGTTCAGTTATTGACATTACGACTGACGTTTTCAAAGTAAAAATAGACACCAAAGGCGGTGACATTGTTGAAGCAGACTTACTCCAATATGAGGAAGTAAAAGGTGAAGAAACACCATTTATGCTTCTAGGCGAGTTTGATGGCAATCAATACTTCTCACAAAGTGGTTTAATTGGTTTAAATGGCCCAGACGCATCAGCGAATGGTCGCCCTACTTACCAAGCAACGCAAAAAGCCTACACGCTAAGCGGTGATGAGCTACGTGTACCACTTACCTATGTTGATAGTAATGGCGTTAGCTTCACTAAAACATACGTATTTAAAAAAGGTCAATACGATGTAGGCCTAGAGTACACAATAAATAATGCGACAAGTGCGCCAGTGCAAGTACAGCTATACACGCAAATTAAGCGTACCGTACAAGAAAAAGGCAGCTTAGTAGATCAAAACTATTTAGGTGCAGCTTACGGTACTGATGAAGAGTCGTACGAAAAATACAGCTTTTCAGATATGGCTGACAAAAACCTAAATAAAAACACCCAAGGCGGTTACGTTGCATTTATTCAGCATTACTTTGTAAGTGCATGGGTACCTAAGCAAGACGAAACACACACGCTTTACAGCTTAATTACTAAAAGTAATGCCGCTATTATTGGTACAAAAGCAGCGCCTATAAATGTACAAGCCGGCAGCGAGCAAACTCTTAATGCGACTTACTACATGGGTCCTAAAGAGTCAGATATTCTTGAAGCGATTCACCCAGATTTAGACTTAACTGTAGATTACGGTTGGTTATGGTTTATTTCGCAGCCTTTATTTGTACTTCTTAAATGGTTACACAGCATTTTAGGTAACTGGGGTGTCGCTATTATTGCCATCACTATTATCGTTAAATCATTAATGTACCCACTGACTAAAGCGCAATACACGTCAATGGCTAAAATGCGTGCCCTTCAGCCTAAAATGGCTGCCCTAAAAGAAAAATATGGTGATGACCGTCAAAAGTTCGGCCAAGCTACTATGGAAATGTACAAAAAAGAAAAAGTTAACCCTATGGGTGGCTGTTTCCCTATTTTGCTACAAATGCCAATTTTCTTAGCGCTATTTTACGTATTCTTAGAATCAACAGAGCTGCGCCATGCAGAGTTCATTCTTTGGCTAACTGACCTTTCTACAAAAGACCCATACTACGTATTACCAATATTATTTGGTGCAAGTATGTTTGTGACGCAAAAACTACAACCAATGACGGTTACCGATCCAATGCAGCAAAAAATGATGACCTTTATGCCGGTTATCTTCTCTGTATTCTTCTTATGGTTCCCATCTGGTTTAGTACTTTACTGGTTAGTGTCTAACCTTATTTCTATTGTCCAGATGCTTATCATCTACCGTGGCATGGAAAAGCAAGGTATAAAAGTAAGAGGCTAGCTTAACGGCTACTCATATATATAAAGGCGACTTAGGTCGCCTTTTTTATTGCCTATTTTTTACCACAGCTATTCGCTACCAATAAATGCATAGGTTACAATAGCGCCATTAAAGTTACTCTCGTTGGCAAATAAATAGCATGATCAATCAAGACACAATTGCAGCACAAGCGACCGCTCCTGGGCGTGGTGGCGTAGGTATAATTCGGGTTTCTGGCAGCCTTGCTAAAAGCGTGGCCGAAAAAATAATAGGTAAAGTACCTAAGCTTCGCTATGCCGACTACGTCCCTTTTAAAAGTTTAAGCGGCGAGCAACTCGACCAAGGTATCGCTATTTATTTTGCAGGGCCAAATTCATTTACCGGCGAAGACGTACTTGAGCTGCAAGGTCACGGCGGCCCTGTTGTACTCGACATGCTATTAAAAGAAATTAGCCAAATAGAAGGCGTTCGCTTAGCTAAGCCTGGTGAGTTTTCTGAGCGCGCTTTTATGAACGACAAGCTTGATTTAACCCAAGCAGAGGCTATCAGCGATTTAATTAATGCAACCTCAGAGCAAGCTGCTAAAAGCGCCCTACAGTCGCTACAAGGTGAGTTTTCTAAACACATTGAAACCCTAGTAGAAAAAGTTATTCATTTACGTATGTATGTAGAGGCAGCCATTGACTTCCCTGATGAGGAAATTGATTTTTTATCCGATGGCAAAGTATCGGGCGATTTAGATGCCATTATCAGCCAATTACACACAGTAACGAGCCAAGCTAAGCAAGGCAGTATTATGCGCGAAGGTATGCGCGTTGTTATCGCAGGGCGCCCTAATGCGGGTAAATCAAGCCTACTTAATGCCCTAGCAGGACGCGAAGCTGCCATAGTAACCGAAATAGCCGGTACTACTCGCGACGTACTACGTGAGCACATTCATATTGATGGCATGCCACTGCATATTATCGATACCGCAGGTCTACGTGAAAGCCCAGACCGCGTTGAACAAATAGGTATAGAGCGCGCGTGGGATGAAATAAACCAAGCTGACCGCGTGTTGTTTATGCTTGATGGCACCGACACCACCGACACCGACCCACACGCAATTTGGCCTGAGTTTATGGCAAAATTACCGCAAGGTATGGGTGTTACCGTTATCAGAAATAAAGCCGATTTATCGGGCGATGCAGTAGGTATGGATGAAAACCAACAATACCCAGTAATTAGTTTAAGCGCTAAAAATGCGCAAGGTATTGAGCTCGTACGCGACCACTTAAAAGCCTGTATTGGCTTTCAGGGCGCAACAGAAGGTGGATTTATGGCGCGTCGCCGCCATTTAGATGCACTTGAACATGCGGCCTATCACTTAGATACTGGTAAAACGCAGTTAGAAATGCACGTCGCCGGCGAAATATTAGCCGAAGAGCTACGCTTAACGCAGCAGTACTTAAACGAAATAACCGGTGAATTTACCTCAGACGACCTACTAGGCAAAATATTTAGCTCGTTCTGTATTGGTAAATAACTCGCTAAAGCAGCATAAAATAACACTTACTTTAGGGCACATTAGTGCCCTTTTTTATGCCCGGTATAAAAATTTAAAAAGCTAAAATGGAGCTAAAATTAAATAAAAACGCGCCTGATTTTAGCGTATTCAACTCACCTGTTTAATCTCTTACAGTATAAAAATACACCACGTTAAGCGCGTAATTGGCGCTCGATATAGCTTAAAAAAGTACCAATATGACGCTAAAAAGCATCCTTAAGTAGATCGTTTTAACTACGGTTTGTGAATTTATAAGCAAAAGTAACCGGTACTATTAAGGCCTACGCCCTCGTTTTTAATTGATCCACCAGCAAAACTCCTCGCTGAACTTGAAAAATAATAAGACTAATTAAAAAAGGTTATCCACAATCGCCTACTTTATGGCTAATAAAACAAAAATAGCGGCACATTTATAAGCTTAAACCGTCACGATCTATAAAAAAGCGTGGTTTATTACACTTATTTTCACTTTTTTAGGGCAGATCTGCTTAATCGGATCGTTTTTAAAAATTATTTTTGATCGCCTTTTTAAGTTATCAACAAGATTACTATCCACATTATGATCAACAACAGCTTAGCTATATAAAAACGTGGGCTGGTGGCCTCACTTATAATAAAAAATCAATGACTTAGCTTTATTTCGATCTACAAAGCATACTAGTTAAGCAGAGCTTTCCCCAACCTTATCAACAACTTGATCAGAAGATTACATTTAAATAGTTTTTGTTAATTCATTAATATTCAATAACTTATACAAGCGATTACAGCAAAGAGTAAAAACAACTCAAAAATAGTTATACAAAATTACAAAGGTTTTCTTTACTGCAAGCCTAACTCAGTTATCATAGCGGGCAAATAAGTAATGTGTGATCAGTTTAAATATGAGTTCTGTAAATATAATCGTTGGTAGTCAAATGGGATCTGCAGAATATGTAGCAGAACAACTATGTGATGAGTTAAATAACCAAGGTATAAGTGCTGAACTACATGATCAACCTAATTTATCTGATATTGATCAACACAATACAATCTGGCTTATATGCACATCGACCTATGGCGCGGGTGATTACCCCGACAACCTTTTACCATTTATTGAGCAGCTAAATCAGCAAAGTGACTTATCTGCAATTAAATATTCAGTCATTGGCTTAGGCGATACCAGCTACGACACCTATAACCTTGCTGGGCGTAATATAAATAGTTTAATGGCCAGCAAAGGTGCAACATGCATAGCACCAAGGCTTGAACTAAATATTCTTGATGAGGCATTACCCGAAGATACCGCCCTAGAGTGGTTAGATTCGTGGATAGAGAAAACACAATTAAAGTAATGTGATCGATTAAAATGCATAAACTAAGTTACCCACAATTTACTAATAATTTAATAGCTTTTGTGGATAACCGCTGATCAAACTGCGTTTTTAAGCATGCTTATCCATGGGATAAGATCCAATCGATATTGGGCTGTGTATAAACCCCCTTTTTGATCAGAGCTTATTTGCCTGATGATCCGATCATATTAACACCTTTAGATCTGATCTAATTTTATGTTTTAAATGAATAAATAGAGCTTATCAACAGAAAACCCGATCACTAGTAGTAATAGTATTAAAAGATCTCTTTAAAAGATCCTTTATATTATAAGTGATCAGTGACTTAGATCTTGCCCACTGTTTAATCATTTATCTTCTGCTAATTTCTAGGTAGAATACGCTCCCTTTTGAAGTTTACTGGTTTGATTAAGTAGGATCCCATTAATGATTTTTCACGAAAAGTTTGACGTTATCGTAGTAGGTGGTGGACATGCAGGCACTGAAGCCTCATTGGCTGCTGCACGTATGGGGATGAATACCCTGCTGCTAACTCATAATATGGATACACTTGGTCAAATGTCTTGCAACCCTGCAATTGGTGGCATAGGCAAAGGCCATTTGGTTAAAGAAATTGATGCGCTAGGCGGTGCTATGGCACAGGCTATTGATAAAGGCGGTATTCAATTTCGTACCTTAAATTCTTCAAAGGGACCTGCTGTTCGTGCAACTCGAGCACAAGCTGATCGCGCTTTATACAAAGCAGCAATTCAAAACACATTACAAAACCAAGAAAACCTAAAAATATTTCAACAATCGTGTGATGATCTTATCGTTGAAAACGACAAAGTTGTTGGCGTAGTAACCCAAATGGGACTACGTTTTAGCGCACCTAGTGTTGTATTAACCGTAGGTACTTTCTTAGGTGGCCAAATACATATTGGTTTAGAGAATTTTAAAGGTGGTCGTGCAGGCGATCCCCCTTCAATTGCACTTGCTGATCGTTTACGTGAATTACCTTTTAGAGTAGACCGTTTAAAAACAGGTACTCCACCACGTATTGATGCCCGTACAGTTGATTTTAGCAAGATGCAAGAACAACCAGGTGATGCGCCTACACCGGTATTTTCGTTTATTGGTAAACAAAGCGATCACCCACAGCAAATACCGTGCTATATCACCTACACAAACGAAAAAACCCATGAGGTTATTCGTAACAATTTACATCGCTCGCCTATGTACTCTGGCGTAATTGAAGGTATAGGACCACGTTACTGCCCTTCAATAGAAGATAAAATTGTGCGCTTTGCTGATAAAGACAAGCACCAAATATTTGTAGAGCCTGAAGGTTTAACATCGTACGAGCTTTACCCTAACGGTATTTCAACCAGCTTACCTTTTGATGTGCAGTTACAAATTGTGCAATCTATAGATGGTTTTGAAAACGCACATATTTGTCGCCCTGGTTATGCTATTGAATATGATTTCTTTGACCCACGTGATTTAAAACAGTCATTAGAAACCAAATTTATCGACGGATTATTTTTTGCAGGCCAAATAAATGGTACTACTGGTTACGAAGAAGCCGGTGCACAAGGTTTAATAGCCGGCATGAACGCCGCTTTACAAGTACAAGGCAAAGATGCATGGACTCCACGTCGTGATGAAGCGTACGTGGGCGTACTAATAGACGACTTAGCAACGCTTGGTACAAAAGAACCGTACCGTATGTTTACTAGCCGTGCGGAATACCGTTTATTATTGCGTGAAGATAACGCTGATATTCGCTTAACAGAAAAAGGCCGTGAACTTGGTTTAGTTAACGATGAGCGCTGGCAGGCATTTAACGAAAAAATGGAAGTGATCGAAAAAGAGAAACAGCGTATTAAAGAAACCTGGATCCACAAAGATCATGCTGTGGTTGATCAAGTAAACGCCTTATTAAAAACACCGCTTACTCGTGAAGCAAGTTTAGAGGATCTACTTCGTCGTCCAGAAATTCGTTACGACGATTTAATGGCTATTGATGGGCTTGGATCTGAGTTTACAAACCAAGCTGCACTTGAACAAGTTGAGATCCATACTAAATACGCAGGCTACATTGCGCGCCAGCAAGATGAGATCAATAAACAGCTTCGTCATGAAGAAACCATTTTGCCTAAAGAGTTCGATTACTCAACGGTATCGGGTTTATCAAACGAGGTAGTTGCTAAGTTAACGGATGCGCGTCCAGACACTATTGGCCAAGCTTCTCGTATTTCTGGTATCACCCCAGCGGCGATTTCGCTATTATTAGTGTATCTGAAGAAGCAAGGCTTATTACGCAAAACTGCGTAATGGTAAAGGTAAACTGTGTTACAGCAACAATTAACAACATTGTTAGCGCAAACTGATATTGCGCTAACCGAAAAACAACAACAGCAATTAGTTAAATACGTTGAGTTACTAAACAAATGGAACAAAGCGTATAATTTAACGTCTGTACGCTTACCAGAAGAAATGATGATTAAGCACATTATGGATAGCTTAGTTGTTGCACCTCATTTACCCGGTCATCATTATATTGATGTAGGCACAGGTCCTGGCTTACCAGGTATTGTATTAGCTATTGCACTACCTGATACGCAATTTGTATTGCTTGATAGCTTAGGCAAACGCGTTCGCTTTTTAATGCAAGTTAAACACGAGCTCGGGCTAAATAATGTCACCCCTGTGCAGTCAAGAGTTGAAGAATATCAACCAAGTGTTAAATTAGATGGCGTACTAAGTCGTGCGTTTGCTTCACTGCAAGATATGGTTGATTGGTGTTCACACTTAATTGATCACTCAGGCAAATTTATAGCGCTTAAAGGTGTGTTTCCTAGCGAAGAGCTAGAGTCGCTACCTGAGGGTGTAAAATTTGAAGATAAAATCTCGCTAGTAGTGCCTGAACTTGATGCACAACGACATTTAATTATTCTTTCTAAAGACTAGGGATCAGAGACATAGTGGCAAAAGTCATCGCATTAGCAAATCAAAAAGGCGGCGTTGGTAAAACAACAACGGCTGTTAATCTCGCTGCATCTATGGCTGCAACGAAGCGTAAAGTGCTGTTAATAGATCTCGACCCCCAAGGCAACGCTACGATGGGTAGCGGTGTAGACAAATACGGCGATGTCGCCACCATTTACGATTTACTCATTGAAGAAAAACCTATGGATGAGGTGATAATCACCGAAACCTCGGGTGAGTATCATATGATAGCGGCCAACGGCGATGTAACCGCAGCCGAAGTAAAATTAATGGAATTGTTTGCACGCGAAGTACGCCTTCGTAATGCGCTTGAAAAAATACAAGATAAATACGAATTTATTTTTATCGACTGCCCGCCTTCACTAAATATGTTAACAGTAAACGCCATGGCTGCTGCTGATTCTATTTTAGTACCTATGCAATGTGAATATTATGCGCTTGAAGGGTTAACCGCATTAATGGACACTATTACGCAACTTGCAAAGTTAGTTAACCCTAACTTACAAATTGAAGGCATTCTTCGTACTATGTACGATCCGCGCAATCGATTAGCAAATGATGTATCAGAACAATTAAAACAACATTTTGGCGATAAAGTATACCGCACCGTGATCCCACGTAATGTGCGTCTTGCCGAGGCACCTAGTTTTGGTGCACCAGCAATGTACTACGACCGCGCATCAAGTGGCGCAAAAGCCTACTTAGCACTTGCGGGCGAAATGCTACGCAGAAAAGAAAAAACAGCGCCGGTAGTCGCCTAACTTTAAGGTAAAAAAATAACATGTCTGCTAAAAAACGAGGTTTAGGCCGAGGACTCGATGCCCTTTTAAGTTCATCAAAACCAGCGCCGAGCTCAAGCAAGGAACAAGACACAGTAAATGTGACTGAAGCTGTACAAACTGCAGCACAGCCCGTTGCGAATGAATTGCAAAAGCTGCCTATTGAGTTTTTACACTCAGGAAAATACCAGCCTCGTAAAGATATGTCTGAAGAAGCGCTTGAGGAGTTAGCAAGCTCTATCCGCTCTCAAGGCATTATTCAGCCAATTGTGGTGCGCCCAGTTGCAGAAAATAGCTTTGAAATAATAGCCGGTGAGCGCCGTTGGCGTGCTGCACAAATAGCAAAGCTTGAAAGCGTACCTTGTATTGTAAAAGATGTGCCAGATGAAGCCGCCGTTGCTATTGCGCTGATAGAAAATATTCAGCGTGAAGATTTAAACGCAATGGAAGAAGCTATCGCTTTAAACAGATTATTGAATGAATTTGAATTAACGCACCAGCAAGTTGCCGATGCGGTGGGTAAATCGCGCACTACCGTGACCAATTTACTACGATTAAACAATTTAAATAGTGATGTTAAAATTCTGTTAGAGCATGGCGACATAGAAATGGGCCACGCACGCTGTTTATTAGCACTTGAAGGTGAAGCACAATCTGACGCTGCAAGATTAGCCGTTGCTAAAGCGCTAACTGTTCGCGAAACCGAAAAGTTAGTACGCTCAATTTTAGAGCCGGTTGCTGCTAAAGAAGCACCTGAAAAAGACCCAGATGTTAAGCGTTTAGAGCAAAAATTAGCCGACAACTTAGGGGCTAAAGTAGAAATAAATTATAACGCGAAAGGCAAAGGTAAGTTGGTTATTTCTTACACCAATTTAGATGAGCTTGATGGCATTTTAAATCGTATAAATCACAGCAATACCGACCATTAAAATTTTACATGTCCGATAAGAGACATTTGTAGCTATTTTGTGTTACAAAGCGTCTACTCAAGTTGCAAAACTGGTAGGATTAAGTATAATTTCGCCAGTTTTCACACCCTAACAATTAGAACGCCATAAAGGTTAACTAAACGTGACTAATAAGTTAGCAAGACCTTATAGGCTTGCCGCATTTAAATTAATTTGTCTTCAGGGTATCGTAGCACTTGTAGCTGCAGTAATTATTTTTGTTGGTTGGGGAGTAAACGCCAGCGTATCAGCACTTGCCGGTAGCAGCGTAGCAATACTTCCCCACCTAGTATTTGCGCTTTATGCATTCAGATATATGGGTGCAAGCAAAGCAAATCAAGCGTATACCTCGTTAAAACGCGGTAACGGATTAAAATTTATGCTAACAATCGTATTGTTTGCACTGATACTCAAGTCAACCACGGTCGTTTTAGTGCCGTTTTTTTGTGTTTACGTATTTGTGCTCTTTACTGGATTGTTTGCACCCGTTTTTTTTAAACATTAACTTTTGGGATATAACATGGCTGCAGAAGAAGTTACTATATCAAGCCATATCCAGCATCACTTAACAAACGCTAAGATGTGTATGACCGACTCAGGTCTTGCCTTCAACAAAGCGTGTGCAGACAGTGGTTTCTGGACATGGAATATAGATACCCTCGCATGGTCAATCGGACTTGGTCTATTATTTTTATGGACCTTCCGAAGCGCCGCAAAGAAAGCACACACCGGAGTACCGGGTAAATTTCAATGTTTTATTGAAATGATTATTGAGTTCGTTGGTGACAACGTACGTGACACTTACCACGGTAAAAGCAAATTAATTGCTCCATTAGCCTTAACAATTTTTGTTTGGGTGTTCTTAATGAACTTAATGGATTTAATCCCAGTTGATTTCTTACCTGCACTTGCTGGTTTTGTTGGTGAACAAGCCTTTGGCATGGACTCACACGACGTTTACATGAAAATTGTACCTACCACAGACATAAACTTAACCGCTGCGTTAGCACTGGGTGTGTTTATTCTGATGATTGGTTACTCTATTAAAATTAAAGGGGTTGGTGGCTTCATTAAAGAGCTTACACTTCACCCGTTTAGCTCTAATAGCAAAGTGGCTATGATTTTCTTAATTCCTTGTAATTTATTACTAGAAACAATCGCTCTAGTGTCTAAGCCTTTCTCGTTAGCACTGCGTTTATTCGGTAACTTATACGCTGGTGAATTGATATTCATACTTATCGGCGCAGTTGGTTTTATGCAACTTCCGTTGCACTTTGTTTGGGCTGTATTCCATATCTTAGTAATCGTGTTACAAGCATTCGTATTTATGATGCTAACCATTGTTTACCTAAGCATGGCAAGTTCAGACAATCACTAATTTATACACTTTTTATATTTAACTTTAACAATTGAAACTTTGGAGAAAAAAATGGAACTAGTATTAGGTCTTAAGTACATCGCAGTTGCTTTACTTATCGGCTTCGGTGCAATCGGTACTGCTATCGGCTTCGGTAACATGGGTGGTAAATTCCTAGAAGCATGTGCGCGTCAGCCTGAACTTGCACCTTCATTACAAGTTAAGATGTTCATCCTAGCTGGTCTAATCGATGCGGTAGCAATGATCGGTGTTGGTATCGCAATGGTAATCCTGTTCGTACTTTAATTTTATTTTTTGAACAGCTTACTATTTTAAGGAGGAGCGGTCGTGAACATAACAGCCACTCTTATCGGTGAATTAATTGCGTTTACGGTGTTTGTACTATTTTGTATGAAATATGTATGGCCACCACTTAATGATGCAATTGAGTCTCGCCAGAAGAAAATTGAAGATGGTTTAGCTGCCTCTGATAGAGCCGAAAAAGACTTAGAACTTGCGCAACAAAAAGCTGCAGAACAGCTTAAAGATGCAAAAGCTCAAGCGGCTGATATCATTGAACAAGCTAAAAAGCGTGCCGTGCTTATTGTTGACGAAGAAACTGTTCGTGGACAAGAAGAGCGTGAAAAAATTATTGCTCAAGGGCACTCTGAAATTGAATCAGAGCGTAACCGTGTAACAGAAGAGCTACGTAAGCAAGTAGCAACTCTGGCAGTGGTTGGCGCTGAAAGAATTTTAGAGCGTGAAATCAATCAAGCCGCACATAGTGACATCGTTGAAAAACTTGTCGCTGAGCTGTAATTAGGAGGGTATGAGCATGTCTGAATTGACTACTATCGCTCGCCCATACGCTAAAGCGGCTTTTGAACTTGCCGTTGAAAAAGGCACGATAGAAAGCTGGAATGACATGTTGTTTTTTGCAGGCGAAGTTGCCAGCAATGAACAAGCATCAGCCATTCTAGCTGGATTGCCTACTGCTACAGCACAAGCAGAGTTATTTATTAACTTATGTGCTGAGCAGCTCAACGAACAAGGTCAGAACCTAGTTAAGGTGATGGCTGAAAATGGACGTTTGATTGCACTGCCTGAGGTTGCTCAGTTATTCGCTGCGTTTAAAGCAGAGTATGACAAAGAAATCGACGTAGATGTGATTTCGGCAACCCCTCTTGCTGCAGCGCAGCAAGAGTCATTGGTAGCGACACTTGAAAAACGTTTCGCACGCAAAGTTAAGCTGAATTGTAGTGAAGACGCTGCAGTTGTTGGCGGCCTTATTATTAAGGCGGGTGACACTGTAATCGACGGCTCAGTACGCGGTAAATTAAACCGCTTAGCCACAACACTACAATCGTAATTGGGAAAAAGAGCATGCAACTTAATTCCACTGAAATTTCAGATCTGATCAAACAACGTATTGAGCAGTTCGAAGTTGTAAGTGAAGCTCGTAACGAAGGTACTATCGTATCTGTTACTGACGGTATCATCCGCATCCACGGTCTAGCTGACTGTATGCAAGGTGAGATGATTGAGCTTCCAGGCAACCGTTATGCTATCGCACTAAACCTTGAGCGTGACTCAATTGGTGCAGTAGTTATGGGTCCTTACGCTGACCTTACTGAAGGCGTAAAAGTATACACAACTGGTCGTATCTTAGAAGTTCCTGTTGGTGCTGGCTTACTTGGTCGTGTTGTAAACACACTAGGTGCTCCTATCGACGGTAAAGGCGCTTTAGATAACGACGGTTTTGAACCTGTAGAAAAAATTGCACCAGGTGTAATCGAGCGTCAATCTGTAGATGAGCCAGTTCAAACTGGTTACAAATCTATTGATGCGATGATTCCAGTTGGTCGTGGTCAGCGTGAGCTTGTAATCGGTGACCGCCAAACAGGTAAAACTGCACTAGCAATCGATGCAATCATCAACCAAAAGAACACAGGCGTTAAGTGTGTGTACGTAGCGGTTGGCCAAAAAGCATCTACTATTGCTAACGTAGTACGTAAATTAGAAGAGCACGGTGCACTTGCAAATACTATCGTAGTTGTAGCATCTGCTTCTGAGTCTGCGGCACTTCAGTACTTAGCACCGTTCTCGGGCTGTACTATGGGTGAATACTTCCGTGACCGTGGTGAAAACGCATTAATCGTATATGATGATTTATCTAAGCAAGCTGTTGCTTACCGTCAAATCTCATTACTACTTAAGCGTCCACCAGGTCGTGAAGCATACCCAGGTGACGTATTCTACCTTCACTCGCGTCTTTTAGAGCGTGCATCGCGTGTAAACGCTGATTACGTTGAAAAGTTCACTAATGGTGAAGTGAAAGGACAAACTGGTTCATTGACGGCATTGCCAATCATTGAAACTCAAGGCGGCGACGTTTCTGCGTTCGTACCGACAAACGTTATCTCTATCACCGATGGTCAGATCTTCTTAGAAACTGACTTATTCAACTCAGGTATCCGTCCGGCAGTAAATGCTGGTATCTCGGTATCGCGTGTTGGTGGTGCTGCACAAACTAAAATCGTTAAGAAACTAGGTGGCGGTATCCGTCTAGCCCTAGCTCAGTACCGTGAATTAGCTGCGTTCTCGCAGTTCGCGTCTGACCTTGATGATGCAACTCGTGCTCAACTTGAGCATGGTGAGCGTGTAACAGAGCTAATGAAGCAGAAACAGTACGCACCAATGTCTGTTGCTGAAATGTCTTTGTCGTTATTTGCAGCTGAGAAAGGTTATCTTAAAGATATCGAAATCTCTAAAATTATGGATTTCGAAGCAGCTTTACTTTCTTATGCAAGTAGCACATACGCAGAGCTTGTGGCTCAAATCAATGAAACTGGTAACTACAACGCCGAGATCGAAGCGCAGCTTAAAGAACTTCTTGAGAAGTTCAAGTCTACGCAAACTTGGTAATTTAGTTATTAATGGTGCGCTTTAGTTTACTAAAGCACACCTTGATTCGGAGAGAGAGTCATGGCCAGCGGAAAAGAGATTAAAAGCAAGATCGGGAGTATTAAAAATACTCAAAAGATCACTAGCGCAATGGAAATGGTTGCTGCGTCTAAAATGAAAAAGGCGCAAGAACGAGTGGCTTCAAGCCGTCCATACGCTGACAAATTACGCAAAGTAATTGGTCGTGTTGCTCAAGCAAATCTTGATTTTACTCACCCGTTCTTAGAAGAACGTGAAGTAAAACGAGTTGGTTATATTGTTATCTCTACAGACCGTGGTCTATGTGGCGGCTTAAACTCAAATGAGTTTAAAAAAGTTGCATTAGACATTAAAGCGTGGAAAGAAAAAGGTGTGGACGCTGAGTTTGCAACTTTAGGTAGCAAAGCAGCTAGCTTCTTTCAACGTTTTGGCGGTCAAGTGCTTGCTAAAAAAGCAGGCCTTGGAGATAAGCCTTCAGTACAAGACGTTATTGGTCCTGTAAAAATTATGCTAGATGCATTCTCAGAAGGTAAAATTGACCGTTTATTCCTGGTATATAACAACTTCGTTAATACCATGAAGCAAGAACCAACAATTGACCAGTTACTCCCTTTGCCAAAAGCTGAAGAAGAAGTATCTGCCCACACATGGGACTACTTATACGAGCCAGGCCCAGACGCTATATTAGAGTCTTTGCTTGTACGCTTTGTTGAGTCTCAGGTATACCAAGGTGTGGTTGAGAACGCTGCCTCTGAACAGGCTGCCCGTATGGTTGCAATGAAAGCTGCAACAGATAATGCCGGCGACCTTATGGATGAGTTACAGCTTGTTTATAACAAGGCCCGCCAAGCGGCAATCACACAAGAAATTAGTGAGATTGTTTCTGGTTCAGCCGCAGTTTAATGCTTCAGGCAAAGATTAACGAGAGGAATAGACATGAGTTTAGGTAAGGTCGTCCAAATTATCGGTGCCGTTGTGGATATTGAGTTTTCTCAAGACAACGTGCCAGCCGTATATGACGCGCTAAAAGTAACAGATGGCGATTTAGCTGGTTTGACTTTAGAAGTTCAACAACAGCTAGGTGGCGGTGTTGTTCGTACTATCGCACTAGGTACTACTGACGGTTTACGTCGTGGCGCAGCGGTAGAAAATACAGGTGAAGCGATTCAAGTTCCAGTTGGTAAAGCAACGCTTGGTCGTATCATGAACGTACTTGGTGAGCCAATCGATGAAGCTGGCCCAATCGGCGAAGAAGACCGTATGTCTATTCACCGTGCAGCGCCTTCATACGAAGAGCAATCAAGTTCAGTAGAACTTTTAGAAACTGGTATCAAGGTAATCGACCTTGTATGTCCATTTGCTAAAGGTGGTAAAGTTGGTTTATTCGGTGGTGCCGGTGTAGGTAAAACCGTAAACATGATGGAACTTATCCGTAACATCGCAATCGAGCACAGCGGCTACTCAGTATTCGCAGGTGTTGGTGAGCGTACTCGTGAGGGTAACGATTTCTACCATGAGATGAACGATTCAAACGTACTTGATAAAGTATCGCTTGTATACGGTCAGATGAACGAGCCTCCTGGTAACCGTTTACGCGTAGCGTTAACTGGTCTTACTATGGCTGAGAAGTTCCGTGACGAAGGTCGCGATGTACTTTTCTTCGTAGATAACATCTACCGTTACACGCTTGCTGGTACAGAAGTATCTGCACTTCTTGGTCGTATGCCGTCAGCGGTAGGTTATCAGCCTACACTTGCTGAAGAAATGGGTGTACTTCAAGAGCGTATCGCTTCAACGAAGACAGGTTCAATTACATCAATCCAAGCGGTATACGTACCTGCGGATGATTTAACGGATCCATCTCCAGCAACTACCTTTGCTCACTTAGATGCAACAGTCGTACTTTCACGTGATATCGCATCACTTGGTATCTACCCAGCGGTAGACCCACTTGATTCATCTTCACGTCAACTTGACCCATTAGTAATTGGTCAAGAGCACTACGATACAGCACGTGGCGTTCAAACAGTTCTTCAGCGTTACAAAGAACTTAAAGACATCATTGCTATCCTAGGTATGGACGAGCTTTCTGACGAAGATAAGCAACTTGTATCTCGTGCACGTAAAATCCAGCGTTTCCTATCTCAGCCATTCTTCGTGGCAGAGGTATTTACAGGTGCGCCAGGTAAATACGTTTCACTAAAAGACACAATTGCTGGCTTTAAAGGCATTCTAAGCGGTGAATTTGATGACCTTCCAGAGCAAGCGTTCTACATGGTTGGCTCTATCGAAGAAGCTCAAGAAAAAGCTAAAAGCATGTAATTAGGAGGGTAGTATGGCAGCTATGACTGTACATCTTGACGTAGTAAGCGCAGAGCAGAGCTTGTTCTCTGGTCTAGTTGAATCGATTCAAGTATCTGGTAGTGAAGGTGAGCTTGGTGTTAATGCCGGTCACGCCCCACTACTAACTGCCCTTAAACCTGGTATGGTACGTTTAGTTAAGCAACATGGTGAAGAAGAACTCATCTACATTGCTGGCGGTACACTAGAAGTTCAACCGAACATAGTAACCGTACTTGCTGATACAGCTGTTCGTGGTGAAGACCTAGACGAGCAAGCCGCAGAGCAAGCTAAGCGTGACGCAGAAAGCCAAATGGCTAATGCGTCAGCTGCTGAATTTGATTATCAAAAAGCAGCTATGCAACTAGCAGAAGCTATTGCACAACTTCGCGTAATTCAGCAATTACGTAAAAAGTAAGCCTATCCGGTTTTTAAAAGCCCACGTTATGTGGGCTTTTTTGTGCCTGTAATTTGGCTTTACACTTATATCGGTTAGCAAAGCTAGTTACAATAAGTGTAATTATTATGAATAGTTTGTTTATGATAGATTCAGCCATTATTTTTTATAATACGGCTGAGTATGTATACATGGAGTGACATGCGTAATCTAGTTAAGCTACTTTCATTAACTCCTCACTAAAACAACGGAAAAAGGAAATTGTTTTAATGGCTCTAACAACAGTAATTCTTGCTGCGGGTAAAGGTACTCGTATGCGCTCTGCTCTACCAAAAGTACTGCATAAAGTGGCAGGTAAACCTATGGTGCAGCATGTTATAGATAACGCAAAGGCACTTGGTGCAACCACCACTAACTTAGTTTACGGGCACGGCGGCGAACTATTACAACAACAACTTGCTGATAACGACGTAAACTGGGTACTGCAAGCAGAACAACTTGGTACTGGCCACGCAGTAGCACAAGCAAACCCTCATATTAATGATGACGACACTGTACTTGTTTTATACGGCGATGTACCCCTTACAAAGCAATCAACACTTGAGCGCTTACTAGCCGCAACCCCTGAAAATGGCTTAGCAGTACTCACAGTTAATTTGGTTAACCCAAATGGCTACGGCCGCATGCTACGAGAAGAGGGCAAGCTTGTAGGTATTATTGAGCAAAAAGATGCAAGCGCTGAGCAGCTACTTATCAGCGAAGTAAACACCGGCATTATGGCGGTAAATGGCAAACTTTTAAAAACATGGTTAGGCAATCTATCTAACAATAATGCGCAAGGCGAATACTACCTTACAGATATCGTTGCTATGGCGCACAGTGAAGGTGTAGAAATCACCTCAGCACAGCCCGAACATGCAATGGAAGTTGAAGGCGCAAACAACCGCGTACAACTTGCAGGCCTAGAGCGTGCTTATCAAGCATGGCAAGCAGAAGAGTTAATGTTAAATGGTGCCACCCTAGCCGACCCTGCTCGTATTGATGTACGTGGCAATGTTAAAACAGGCGAAGACGTATTAATTGATATAAACGTTATTTTTGAAGGTAATGTAACCCTAGGCAATAACGTACAAATTGGCCCTAACTGCGTACTTAAAAACTGTACCATAGGCGATAACGTTGTAATAAAAGCGAATACCCTAATTGAAGATGCAAGCGTAGCGGCTAAATGTACGCTGGGGCCTTATGCTCGCCTGCGCCCTGGTGCGGTAATGGAAGAAGACTCGCACATTGGTAACTTTGTAGAGATGAAAAAAACCCGCTTAGGTAAAGGCTCTAAAGCAAACCACTTAAGTTACTTAGGCGATGCTGAAATTGGCGAAAAAGTGAATATAGGCGCAGGTACTATTACCTGTAACTACGATGGAGTTAATAAAGCAAAAACCATTATTGGTGATAACGCCTTTATTGGTTCAAATTCATCACTTGTTGCCCCAGTACACATTGGTGCAACAGCAACTGTAGGTGCAGGCTCTGTGATCACCAGTACAGTTGAAGATGAGCAGCTTGCAATAGCACGCTCTAAACAGCGTAATTTAACGGGCTGGAAACGCCCGGTTAAAAAATAATAAGTTAATACCTATTTGAAGCGAGTTTAACACTCGCTTTTTTATTGCCGAAATCTAATGAAAATAAAAGTGCCATAGCTTTGTCATACCTGTGTGTTGTTATTTTGTTCAATACCACACTAAGGAAAATAACAATGTTAAAAAGGTCACTTATAGCACTTTCACTCATATCAATATTAACGGGTTGCTCACTAGATGGAGATGACGGCCAAGACGGCACGCAAGGTATCCAAGGGGAGCAAGGCACAGCGGGTCAAAATGGTACTAACGGTACTAATGCAAACTCTGCGTTAAATATAAGTTTAGTAGGCCGCGCTGTACTTAATGCCCAAAGCCCCGAAGGTGCATCCGAAATAGTCGCATATCAAGCATCTAAAAAGTGGATTTACGCCATTAACAGCTCTGGTGATGAAGCCGTTGTTAATATTATACCCGCCGACACTTTTGATACGACGGCCCTTGTTCAAGATAACGAAGGGATAGTGAGTACAACTAACCTAAGATCAACCATTACCCTTACCTTAAACGACAACACCCCAGGCGATGCCAACAGCATAGCAATAGATGAAAACAACCAAATGCTAGCTGTGGCTATGGCTGCTAAAAATGTGGGCGAAGCGGGTCAAATTGCATTTTACGACATAAGCGGCGATACACCCGCCTTCATAAAAAATGTACCAGCGGGCTTTTTACCAGACATGGTGACTTTTAACCACGACGGTACAAAAGTAGTTGTAGCCAACGAAGGTGAACCTAATGGCGATTACAGTATCGACCCAGAAGGCTCTGTGAGCATAATTAATATAGTAGAAGGTGTAGTAGCTGATACGGCAACTAATATTGACTTTACTACTTACAATAGTCAGCAAGCTGAGCTTGAATCTGATGGATTTGTGTTTGCTAACCCTACAGGGCGCACTATTAACGGAAATGTAATAAATACGACAGTAGCTATGGATTTAGAGCCTGAGTACGTCAGCATTTCTAAAGATAACAAATATGCCTACGTATCAATTCAAGAAAATAACGGTCTCGCTATTATTAACCTAGAAGATAATAGCGTAGAGCTAAAAGCGCTAGGCTTTAAAGACTGGTCAGATTTACAAATAGATGCATCAGATAAAGACGGCGGTGTTAATTTTAAATCGTACCCAGGGCTTTATGGTATGTATCAGCCAGATACAATTTCAAGCTTTAGCTGGAAAGGCGCAAATTTTATAGTATCGGCAAATGAAGGTGATGCACGCGAGTACTTCTTTGATGTAACAGATGAAGCAGACTGCACAGCAAAGGGCGGCCTAGATTACGATGAAGATGATGGCTGTCTTGCCTATATAGATGAAAGCCGCGTTGAAGATTTAACGCTTGCAGCTAATTTTGACTACTTAAATAACGACGATGACGATATAGGCCGCTTGAAGGTAAGCACTGTAAAAGGTGATACGAATGACGACGGTCAATACGAATCGCTTTATGCCTATGGTGCACGCTCATTTACTATTTGGGACAGTAATGGGCTGGTGGTATTTGACTCAGGCGATGACATAGGTCGTATTACCGCATCGGTTCATGGTGAAGCCTTTAATAACAATGAAGATGAAAACGAAGGTGACACACGCTCAGATGATAAAGGCGCAGAACCCGAAGCGCTAACAATAGGTACGATAGACGAACGCGCTTTTGCCTTTATAGGTCTTGAGCGCATGGGCGGGATTATGGTTTACGATATTACCAACCCTTACGATGTGCAATTTGAAGATTACTTTTATAACCGTGGTGTAATAGAAGGGGCAGATATAACCGGCGACCTTGCACCCGAAGGCATGGTGTTTGTACCTGCCGAACAAAGTGCGACAGGCGAGCCACTGCTTATAATCGGTAATGAGATCTCAGGTTCTATAGCTGTATGGCAAATTGCAGCAAATTAAAACCAACAAAGCAGTACAGCGATTACTAAATGTACTGCTTTTTCTAACGCGCAAATATTAGCTGTAAAATAGCGACTTAACATGCGCGTTTTTTAATCTAAAATCAGCCTGTAGGCCTTTATTTGTATGCGTTTCATACTAAATTCATTTATTTGTCAAAAAGCTGAAATAAAACATTGACCCCCGCTCGAATCTCCCTATAATGCGACCCCACTGAGACGGGGAACGCCAGCGCATAGCGAGGCAGGAGCTGCTCACAGAGTTAAGTAAAACTTCGGTTTTAAATCTTCTAAAAAGAAAGTTTAAAATTAAGTGTTGACTCGAAAAATAAAGGATGTATTATACGCATCCCTAGCGACAACGTCGCAACGTTCTTTAACAATATAAAGCAATCATCTGTGTGGGCACTCGTACAGATTGAGTTCTAACAGCCAAGCTACTTAGGTAGTGAGGCAAACAAATTTAGAGTCTCAATTGAAACTGAG